>JASLCW010000470.1 GCA_030151765.1 Marmoricola sp. | reverse complement strand
GTTAGCCTTCATCGCATCTTCAGAGACGGGAGAAACTTCCTTTTCACTCTTCTTGCTTCGGCCAATCTTGCCTGGTTTGCGCTTACGAATACCCCAATGCATTCCCTTGACGCCGTAGTGTGCAAGGACATCATTAACATCAGTCATTGATTCCTCCGAATGTGTAACCGTGTTGTCAACTACAGTTAACTTCACAATCTGCCCAAGGTTATTGAATGTTGGCTTCATGAAAACGTCTGTCGTTGAAGCAGCATGCTTAACCTTCACATCCACTAGCTCGGCTCGCCAGACAGCATTCTCACCGAAACCCTCGCGAGTGACTGATACTTTGCGCGTACCAGACGCATTCGTCCCGATCGACTTCTCAGTAGCTGCAGCAGCCTTCTCGACGAGCTTCTCATAGTCCTTCATATATGAATCATGAAGTGCGCGACTTGAGTTGAGATCCTTCCCCTTGTACTTTGGTTGGGAATTCAAAGTGTCAAGCATCGGATTGATGTGTTCCGCAAAGGTGTTCTGGATCTGAATGAAGCCACGAATATCGTTGCCCTGAAACTTCTTCTCGAACTTCTTATCTGCCTTAGCAACTTGGCGAGGCTTTTTCCCGGAAGAACGATCCTTCCGAATACCCCAGTGCATTCCTTTAACCCCATGATGGGAAAGGAAGTCTTCAATTGATTCACTCATGGTAACTTCCTTTCCGAAGTTAAATGGATTGACCCCACTTGGATGAAACGTCTGGATTTAGAGCCAGTACAACGCCCGCGGCATTGACTGCGCCAGCAGCACTCATCAACCAGTTCCGAACACCAGTAGCAGCAGCCTTCTTCTGAAGAGCTTCATGACCAGTGGCTAAACCGCCATTACTATTTGGATATGTCGAGTCAGCATCCTTGATAGTTCCGCTTGGCGCGACAAATCCGCGTGGCGATGGTGTAAAAGCAATCTGTGCTAGATATGTCTCATCACCGAGAGTATTAATCGATGGGATCGGGATCGGCGTGGTATTGCTTGCGGCGCCGACATAACCAGATGAGCCAAACACCGAAATAGGTCGAATAGGATGAACACCACGAAAAGCTGCGGTCCCCAAGATTCGACTTGACAGCGCCGATGATGAGGTAGTTGCCCAACCACCAGCAGGATCAACCCCAGGATCGGCAAATCGCCAATAGGCCATTACACCAGTTGTGCCAGCAAGACTAGTCCACCCAGTAAGATCGGTTGGTCGACTTGACTGACTGTTATCCGAGTTCATCGAAACGAAAACAATCAAATCGCCTTTACGAATCCCCGTGATCTGTGGAACTGTAATCGCCCCACCATCGAGTCCACCACGAGAATATGCTACTTGACCCACAAACGTGATAGCCATTAGCTCGTCCTTGTCAACAAAATATTGACAACCAGATCCGATCCTGGAGTCGTTGACCCGACAGAGACGACATCAACCGTCAGGTAATCCCCGGTTGTCACAGATGACGTGGACGGGGCACCACCGTTGGCCGAATTGGAACCAGCGGCAATGCTCGGTCTATTCACACCACCCGTATAAATGGTCGTTCCATTCTTTCTGACGTCCACCACAAGAGCAGCTCCAGCGGGAGAGGTCCCGACCGTTGCCGTAACTGCGGAGATCGTGTATGTGCCCCCCAAAACTGGAAACCTAAGCGTTCCATTCTTGGCATAACAGATTCCGTCCATACTAAATTGCGCGGGTTGTGATGGCATAGTATTGGTCAGATTCTTGACATCTGCCCCAATGGCCGTAATGAGAGCACTGAGGCGAGTCTGGAGACTCATGCCTTAGCGGCGGTATACAGCGCCACTAGATCTGTCTCAGGGTTACCGAGTTCGGCTTTGGAATATACCGAGAGGTTGTTTCGAGCTGCAGCAACGTCAGCCAAATCACTCAAGTTACTCGCAATGGCAAGCTTTCCAGAAATTGCGGCAGCCTGAGCAGTCGAGACTGGCTTGTTAGCATCCGACGTGTTGTCGACATTGCCCAACCCAACATCGGCCTTGACAAGAACTACCGCTCCAGTCTTGGAGTTGACCGAGGAGACATCACCATTGGCAACCATCACCTTCCAGTTCGCCAGAACTGAGGGATCATTCGCTGCAAGCCAGTAGAACTTCCCACCCTGGTCAGACCGGATAGCCACGTCACCTTGCTGGGCAGTCAGCGCAAGCATCTCAGCCTGGCTGTTAACCGGGAACGTCTCACTGATCGCCAGCGGCGGGAGAACATTCGTCGGAAGCATTCCCGTAGTAAGGTCTGAAGCCGATCCAGAAAGGGCCACAGGAGCTAAGGAAAGGGCATTTTGAGCGTCTGCCTTAGTTGCTGCACCCAAAAGTGTCCGACCAAATGCTCCGGAAGCCACTCCAGCCAACGTCGTGAGATTTGCACTCAGCGGTTGGGCATAAGCAGCCAGGCGTGTACTGAACTTCTTCGGAGTGACGAACTTCGCATCATTCGTACCCGTGTCGGTCTCAGCCTGAGTCGCGATCTGAGCGATACCCTTGACAGTCTCACTTGCATCCGGCGGAGCGCCTCCACCACCCGTAGACTTGACCTCGTTGATCGCCGCAACGATCGAGCTCTTGTCCGTTGTAATGAGATCCGCGAGAGATCCATTCAGCGAACCGAAAATCCAGACCTTCGTGTTCTTCCAGTCTGTTGCAACCGCAGTGATCAGATCACTGAGTCGATTCTGAAGTGACATGATCAACCTGCCTTTGCGTTCTCGTAAAGAAGAGCCAGGGAAGGCCCGTCATCGTATACTGGGTGTGGAAGTGGTGAATTAATGTGCTGAAGGAGAGAGCCGTCGCCCCCTCCCCCGTCTGCACACGTGTACGGCAGGTCATTCCATGCCGTAAGACCATCACCGATCTTCATCAAGCGAGTGTCCTTTTCATAGCCTGGTTCGCCATCACGAAGGATCGGGTTCCTTGCGGCCCAAGTATCCTTCTTGTCGCGACGCATCTTGAAACGGACGTTCTCAATGTCACTCATGCTCCACCTCCGTCGAGGATTACACCATCTTCCGGGTCGGGAACTGGCGGGACATACGGATGAGTATCACCCTCACGAACCACGTTAAGGCGCCACTCGAGCTCCTTGATCTGGTTCTGGGCTGCATCCATGTGATGTGACGTTTGAGGAGGGTCAAACAGAATGCGAACTCGAAGGTAGACGAGAGTCTTGATCGAGTTCAGACGGGGATCTGCACCAAAGAACTGCGTCCATGTCGCGGACTCGTCTTCGATCATGAACCCATCGTCGGGACCTAGACCGAGCTGATGCAAGGTAGAGAAGGTCGAGTTGATGTGTGTGATGACATCCAAATCGAACACTGTGTAGTCTTCAGCTAGACCGAGGATCTTCTTCGTGCTCGTGAGAATGCTGTTTTCCATGGTGCTCACCTCCTTCTTTACTATCTATTTTGACCTGTTTACTTGAGGAGCATGTTGACGATGTTCTGGACCTGCTGCGGCGAGTAGCCAGCGGCCTTAAGGCGCGCAACACGATCAGCACCATTACCCCACTTGCCATCAATGACCTCAACGGCGATTGCCTTGTCGCTCTTTCGAGCAGGTTTTGGAGCAGGAGCTCCGCCGCCCTTACCGACACCTTTGTTCACCAGAGACTGAATCACGATCGGGTCATAGCCTGCAGCACGAAGCCGCTTCATGCGGTCTTCTCCAATACCCCACTTGCCGACCCAGACCTCAGCCGCAATAGCTTCGTTCGACTTCTTACCGGACGGAGACTGCGGAGTCGGTTTTGGAGCCGGGGCCGAGCCCTTGAACTGGTCGTAAGCTTCCTGTGCGCTCTTGATGAATGCAGTCCACAGGTTCTTGACATACGGGCCAGGACAGTCCGTGGACGACCAGTGGTTGTGCTGGAAAAGGTTGCTCGTCGAAGGACGCTCACCAATCACGTGAGCAAAGAGCCAGCCGGCAAGACGAGCTGCAGACTGAATCGTGGCGTCAGCAACCTTCCAGCTAGGAGCACCAGTACTGTTTGCCATCTCAATAGAGATCGTCTCGCAGTTACCTTGTGTGTTACCGACAGCCCAGGCATACTCATTGACGAGAACGTACTGAGCAACTGCTCCAGAAGCATCGACATCGAAGTGGGCCGAGGCCGGCCGAGTCTTCCACACATTCAGAACACCCTCGTGAGAGAGGTTCCCACCATTGTGGTGAATGGTGACCGATTTCTTCTTGTATGACTTGTGAGTGACGTGCCCCGTTGCGTTTAGACCCGCGATGAGGTCCTTGACAGGACGGTCGTAAGCGATAGTCTTGCTCATACCGTGTCGTCCTCCTCAATCGGGTCAGCGTCAGACTCAGGAGCCTCTTCGCCCTCTTCAAGACCCGAGCCAGAGCCCTCTTGAAAGACGAACGCGCCCATGTCATCAACCTTGTCGAGCATACCCTCGGGAATCTCGGTTTTGGTCTCTTCCTTGTCGCCCATGTTGGACTCCTTTCCTACCACAACTTCGTATCACCGGGTCGACGAGACTGATTGAGTTTAGGCAACAGACTCGCGTCTCCATAGTGGATAGCATTGTGGGTTCGATGTGTTGTCGAGATCAGGAACTCGGGATCGAGGATAACGTCGCTTGAATGGCGAATGTCTTCGACCGTCATTGGGTTCATATGGTGGATGTAGAGTCGACTATGGACTTCATAGCCCTCGACTCCTAGATCACAACCATTGTCTCGAACGATGATATGGTTACGAATATCCCGCCACTCTCGTGACGTGTAGAACTTCTGATTGATCCAGCGCTCTCCCCCGAATGTGCGCTCGGCAACCACTCCTTTGAGTGAGAGATACTCAAAGCGTTCCTCAAAAGTCTCAAGTCGTCTGAGGTCCGAGTAAGTTCTAATCATCGTAATCGTCGTTACCAGGCTCTTCGCCCTTGTAGGAGCGCATGGCAGAGATGGCCTCGGTGAACAGCTCTTCAATTCGAGCTCCTGCATCGATAGCCTGCTTGCGAGCCTTCAGCAATTCGTTCTCGTGGGCCAGCTTCTCTTGCTCAAGCTTCTCACGAGTAGTTCCCAGCTTCAAATAATGCGAGATGACTTGTGAAGAGGCATTTCCCTCACGCATCTGCTTCTCAGCGAGGTCGACAGCCAGATTAATCATCTGAAGCTCTCTCGCCTCGGGAGTTTTCGCTGTGGGGCGCCGCGAACTGGAAACTTCTTCCGTAGTCTTGCGACGTGTAGCCACGGTTAAACCTCCCTTCTATAAGTTTTTACTATGGAACTAAGTGCCTACCTCCCAGATTTTTGTACCTCCGGGGAATTTTTTAGGACAGCGGCGATGCAAGAGGGGGGAGTTTTTTACGAGACCCCCCCCCTCCTTCTACAAACTTTTGATTCGTTCATCTACAAACTTTTGATTCAGCTCTTGTAGACTTTCTTGTACACACCTAGAATGTTTTCGCGTACAATCTCATCAATAGCTTGTTCTATATCATCGTCCTGCTCAGTCTCTGCTAGATCGTCGCTGGTGGTGGCTACTCTTGCAAGATACTCATTCGTAAAGTAGCCTAGCTGATGATCATAAGACAACCAAGCGTCATACTCAGTGAAAGGATCAAAAGGATTGTCGACAGTTGTTAGCATCACATCCATCTTACTCTCCCTTCAGACTCTTCGAAAGAGTTGACACAGATACACCAAGAGCATCAGCGACCTCAGCCTGAGTGTACCCAGACGACAGCATTGCTTGAGCTCTTGCCTTCTTGGTTGGGGTGATAGCAAGCGCAGCCTTTGGTGTAGCCAGCTTCTTCACCTGATCGATGTTAGCCTTGTCAAGGATCTGACTCAGCTTGTGTGTGCTGATAGCGCCAGCCTGAATGGCTTGCCACTCTTGTGGTGTGATCTCGATCTCTTGACGCTTAGCACCAGTACGACGACGTGCCTCCGCCAGGGCTTGGCTCTTCAGCTTCTTGACCCCCTCTTTATCTAAGGGGGGGTTACTTTTTAGCTTGACCCGGACGGTGTTGTTTGCTAAGACCTGGGCCTGTCTTTCAAGGGGGCGGTTCCTAATGACTAGGTCTAGCTTAGCATTAAGGCGGGCCACCTCAGAAGCATAGGTCTTCTTAGCAGAAGGTGAGTACGGAGTTGGCTTCACAGAGAGGGATGCCTTGCGTGCCTCATTAGCTAGGGCCTTAAGGCGGTTACTATGTTCTGCATACACAGTTTCAATAGTAGTCCCACTACTAAGGGTGTGTGCATTCCCCGTCTCAGCAAGCTTCGTGGACTTGATGGTCTTAGGAACTTCCTTAGTAGTTACCAAACCAGTACGCTTACTGACTGTGGTAACAGTCTTGGTCGCACCAGAGTACTCATAGACCTTCTCACCAGTCTTCGGATCGATAGGTCCACCCATAGAAGCACGCCTCAACGTGCGCTCAGGAACCTGTGTCTCAGAGGTTGCCCTAGAGATCAGGGTTGCTGCACCAGGCTTACCCGTCTTAGAGTACGGGATCTGGTACTTCTCCTGAAGCTGCTTAATACCGTTGTCGATAGCAGACTGCTTATAGTTAAGCTCATGCTTCTGCGCATCGATCACCACCATAGAGTGACGAACAGCTCGAGCCAACTCAGAAGGCGGCGCACCATGGATTGTCATATCCGTGATCAAGTTAGAAACAGACCCCATTTGTTTCTGCTTCTGCTTATCCGACATCTTCGGCATGCCTTCATATTTTGGATAGGCCGCTTGAGGATCGAATCCTTTAAGCTTCTCCAAAGCAGGGGTTGACTTAATCTTCCGACTGTTGTTCGGAATGACTAGGACAGTATCCCCATCGAAATCAGCACCGGAAAGGCGGGCCGCAACCTTAGAGTTGATCGCAATAGCATCCTTGGCAGTCTTGCCCAAAAGCTTGGCTGCATCAGGGTGCTTGTTATTGACAGTCAACTCTGGGATCTCGAATGTACCACCATGAGGGTATCGCACCAAAGCAACTCGCTCACCATCACGGAAAGCGGGCGCATAGACCTCGTTATCCTTCATCGTCTTCACAGGAAGAATCACGTGCCACGAAGTACGCGGAAGACGAGCGGCTTCTAGGTTCACAGCTGAAGAATCTGCTTCATCAGCGAATGTAGTAAGAAGCTTCTTCTTCACAGCCGGGTTAGTCAAAGAGAGAATCTCGTCAAGCTGAGCACGCCTATCCTGATATGTCAGGTTAAGCTGATTCTTAGCAAGAGTTGGACTTTGCTTGGATAGCAACTGAGTAGCCAATGTTTTAGAATGGGTTTCCCAGTTTCCCTCTTCGTTGAGGATATTCATGGCAGACGTTACTTTCGTCTTACCATCGGACCCGACCTCTACGATCTGTCGACGAATTGATGCACCAAACGGGTTATCAGCATCGCCCTTGAGCGGCTTCATAGCGTCTAGCTTGTTACCAGTATCATTTTTGTTCGTGTTAAACTGGAGGTCTACACCCTTGGGAAGATCGGCTTTGTAAACCGCCATACCCTTAAGATAGTGCGTTCCATCCACCATAATACGAACTTGAGCATACTGGCCGCCACCGAGAGAGACATCTTTCACACCAGGGCGAACATAGATGACACCATCGGCTTCTGCTCCACCGTCAGGACCATATTTGATCCCAACACGACTCGAATCGATACTCAAAGGCGGGTGAATACCCAAGAAGGTACGACCACCATCATCAGAGAAGTTCTGTATCTGCTGAATCTTGTCGCGATTCATCCAGACATCCTTCTGCGTGGTTCCAGGGGGTGTGAGGACCTTGAATTCGGTCATCTCTCCGGTACCAACCTGAGGAAGCTTCACTCGATGAACTTCATAACCCTGTTCCTTCAACACAGCAACGGCAGCATTGAGTTTCGTTGCCGAGATGGCCAACTGAGTCTCCGCACCAGTACCAATGTCAAGATAAGGCTTCTGAGCAACCTGTTCCTTGAGCATGTCAGAGGTGGACATAAGAATCTTGTTCTTGTCAGCAGCACCTGGTGCTAGAAGAGCTCGAACAGATGACTCATTAATATTCATCTTCCGGCCGATAGCTGCATTTGACCAGCCATTGTCCCTCAAACGCTGCGCCTGCGCAATGTCCGCGGCTTTCTTCTGGTTCTTGGCGATCGTCTTTGCAGCACGGAGCTGTGTTGTCGTCATACCAATACCAGAGGCGATCTCAACCTCGCTGAGACCATCCTTGCGCAGCTGCTCCACGTATCCAAGGAATCCTACGTTGTCCTGGTAAGGGTCTTTGCCCGAACCCCAAGGGTAACGCCCGGAATGACGAGGCGTACCGTAGTGCATGATGTAATCTTCTTCATCGATGATCACGCTAACGCCTCCTGCTTCAGTCCGTTGATTCGCTTGTCGAAATACTGGATACGATCCATAATATGCATAACGTCATCCGGATCGACGTCATACTGGATGATCTCATCATTCTGGTAGATACGAAGATCATACTCAATCTCAAATGGTTTAAAACGATACTCAAAGCAGAATAGAGCCGCATAGATCAAAAGCTGATCCACGGAGGCTTTGGTGATGCCAGTCTTCAGGTCGAAGATACGAAGAGTATTCTTCTTGAAGCCAATGGCGTCTGCGGTACCGAAACAATTGTCCGAGTAGAAGAGTACCACCTCGGGAGACATCTTGAAACCGATGCAGTCGTTCACATACGAGTTCAGAGTCTTCTTCGTGTTGGGGAGTTTTACTCCGAGTCGGATCATCTCCTTAGCAAGGTTATGAAGATCCGTTCCGCGCTGGGCTGCCTGAGCAGTGAACCAACGAGCATCAAACTTATCGTCGTCATAGCGAATCCAGCTATACGTGCTAGCACTGAGGAATGCATGACGATCGAGCAAACTAAAATGGTTGTTGAACTGCAAACCGTCTCCTACCTTCGGCGAGAATTGAAATAACGAGTAAGCTTACGCAGTACCTCATCATTATTCTCGGGATAAACAAACATGGCAAATGCCATCTGGTCCAGTTCGCGGATGTAATACTCTTGGTTGGGTTGTTGTTTAGCGTCAACTGCCTTTTTAACCTCGAGCGCGGCCCAACGGTCTTTATAAAGGACGAGGAGGTCTGGGATACCCTGCAAATAGTCTGGATCATTTTTCAAAACCAGACAACCCGGGAATCTTCGGTACAACTCCGCAATGAGTGTGGCTTGGTACTGACTCTCAAGCATTCCAAACCCCCTCATCCTAAAATATAAACCGAGATATGGTATATCTATCTAATACATCCTGCGTTTTGCGTGCGGTATCTATGTGTTTATAGATACCTAAGTGTTCCAAAGTGACCGAAACTAGTTGTCGTGGCGGGAGTATCCTTGCGAGATTCCATCAAAGCATCCAACACAGCTTCAGGTAGTGTACGACCACCATAGGCTTCACAGAACTGCGCAATGCTGTCAAACACATCGCCAGTCTTCTCTGACTCGAATGGCGCCGACATGCGATAGGGAGCCATTTGCATCTGCCGGAAATACTTCACAACGAACCATCGCGGTTTCCACATCAGGTTATCAACACGATTGTTAGCGCGGTTCCCATCCAGATGTAGTAACGTGGTGTTGGGCTCGAATGGTTCAGACATGAAAGCCTCTGCAACTAGGGTAGCAACGCGCACAGTACGCTGGCGCCCTCGGTCGAACGTGAGTCCTACAAGAGTCCAGTCGAACTCGAAATGCTGGGTAAGCTTCATCATACGCCCAGTACGGATGTTCTGCACTCGACCGTAATTACTCACCTCATAACGCGGATAATCTTGGATTGGTAGCCAGATCTCCTCATCTTGCATGTTTTCTCTCTTTCTAGTGGTTTTTAGGGTTTTGGACAAATCCAAATATTTTTCGCGAAAAAGACCCTATATGTGTGTTCTTATATAATATTTATTAACAACTCGCGTTGGAAAAAAGATTTAGGGGTAGGATTTGTCCAAAACGTCCATTTCAAGCCAAAATCAGCCCAAAAATGGACAATTCCTGTATAATATTGTACGTCCCTACAAGCTAAGGAAATCTTTCTAACTCCCAAAATCGCCCCAATTTCAGACCCCCAAATAAAAACACAGCCGGGAATAACCCCCGGATTTGTCCAATTTTGGAAGATTTGTTAGTTTGTAAGGACGTCAATATTCCTCTCCGAGACCCTAATATTCCTCTTCGAGGGGTTTCTCAAAGCCTCAAAACTGGTGCTGCTTACTAAATTTACCCATGTTAAAGTCCTCTTTATGTCCAATTGAGTTCCAAATATAGGCATCCGTCAAGGCTCTCGACTTCAATATATAGTAGTGAAGGTCCTCGAACGGGGTGTTCATACGGTCAATTCGCCCCTGAGCTTGCTCGAAGATCTTGTACGAATGGTTCAATGAATAGAAGACCATCGTATCGGTCTCGATGCAGTTCCACGCCTCTGCCCCGGCGGTGTATTGCACAAGGTACACCCAGCGATCTCCAGCAGGGATAGCCTCATGTTTGTGGCCGTTCCACTCCGCTACCGTCAGAGGGCCACTCGGTATAGTCAAGGTCTGGGTTTCGGTCTTTACCCCACCTGAAGTTCTTGACCCCATGTAGTCCACTGGTAGGAACGAAGAGTCCATCGACAACAATACCTTCTGGTCCTTGCTCCGGGTGTTTACTAACTGTGAGGCTTTCGCCTCCGCTATCTCTCTCTGCCATTCCTCATCTAATCCTTCCAAGCCCACAATCTGCGATGATGGAGTTGATAATCCCTCGGTCTTTGTCATTGAGGGGCCATCCATGGAACCGGAGTGTTCGTCCATCCTCGTCGAAGCTGGTTTCGTATCCTGCGTGTCGGAGCTTGACAATGACTTGTTCCCAGTGTGGTCGTGTTCGCTTAAGTCGCTCTTCGATTGCTTTAGCTTCCTCGTAGCGCTTCCTTGCCAAGTCCTTAATCCCTCCCGGAGAAGTTCCAGCTCGTAGTCGAAGTTGTAGAAGACAATCACCTTCGGATGATTCTCGAGTAATTCCAAAAGCTTCGAGATCCGTGACGGGTCGGAATTCACAACCTTCCGTGCTACACGAAACAGTTCCGCGATGTCCTTGCAGGGTTTGTTCTCGTAGACATTCCATCGGTGTTTCCATACTTTCTCAAACTCCTTTACATTATAATCGACATCGACAAAGTGCAGATGTCTTCTCGTGTGTCGTTGATCAGGCATCTCGACGAGAATCGCATTTCGGTAACGGACAAGCCTTCCCACTCCAACATATCGATCAACCTGAGGAAACTTTGAATATGGCTTGTACACCACGTGTTCGCGTTTGAACTCAGTACGGTTCTTGTAATAGCCATTTGCAATGAAAACGGGGATGTAATCGAGCCAGGTGTCTCCAGGCGTCGCACTGAGGAGAATCCATCTATTGTGCGCAGCGATTTTAAGAAACGACTTGGCCCACTTTCCCGAACCAACCAGTCTTTGCTCATCAAGGATGAAGAAAGCACCTTTCACCTCCTCGTATTTGCTGATGTTTTGCCACGAATCCACAACAGGAGGCTCAGTAATCTCCTCGAATGGAAGCGCTTCACCAAGCCAATCCAGAGAGTCTCTTTTGCGGGCGGTGGTGATGATATAAATCTTTCGTCCAGGTTCCTTTCTAACCGCATACGCAAGCGCGGTACGGGATTTGCCTGAACCCACTCCTCCAACGAGGATCTTTCCATTGCTGAGCTCCTTTACTGCTTGTCGCTGGTGGGGATAGAGATCTACCATCTAGGCCACTGCCCGTGGATGAGGTAACTAAGAACTTCAAAAGCTCCCACCATAAGCATGGTAAAAAGTAGCGGTACGATCAAAACAGAAATATTATTTTGTACCATCCAACGAATGAGCTTTCTCATTTCCATACTCCTAAATCATAAAGCGCGTTCGTAGCCTGTCGCCCCAGGTCTCCAGCGATATAGGCGAACATCTCCTCATTCAAGATAGCTCCAAACCCATCGCCAAGGCTGATCCTCGGGTAACAATCAAGACGATAAATATGCGCAGCAGCATGTACACACTCATGGAAGACAACCTCAGAATGCAGATGCTCTGTTGTCAGACGGATGATCCCCGTGTAGAGCGATCGAGTCTTCCGCTTACCAGTGTCATCGACATAGAACCCAGCTCCTTGGTAACACCCCATCATCGTGTCTTGGAATTTGAATTGGGGCCTGTATTTTCCAGCAGCCTCACGCAACTCTTGTCCCGTCTCATAGACCGCTAGACGAAGCCAACGCTTAGGTCCTCGCCACTCCTCATTGCGCTCGACGGTGATGGTCGATCTGAGAACGGTCATTCCATCACCAAATCCTTATACTCTGGCTTGATACCCGCGGTGGTCTTACTGAAGCCGGCGAATTTGTGTCCGTACTTAGCCTCGTGCTTCTCGGTCGCTTTGATCATCACCTTGGGTCGGTTATGGGTGTAGGAGTGACCACACGTGCACCGCAGCATGTAGCCCTGTCCACCCGGCTCAATCCAGGAGAAGTCTTCTTTGGCGTTCATCTTGTCAGTGGTTTCCATCTACTTCTTCACTTTCTTCTCGTTGAATCGTTTACGTACATCATGAATATCCACACCATCCAAAGCCGCCTCATAAGCAGCATCAGGATCAACCCCATGTGAGACCATAGACTGGTAGACTGCGTGCTCATTAGCCGTCAGACCTTGGAGATGATGGATCTGAGGATTCTTGGGGGCCTTCTCTTCATCTAACACGATGGTGTGCGTATCCTCATCAGCCTTGTCAAGTGCACTCAGGAGCGTGTTATAGTGGAAGTTGTGTCTATCGCACAATGCTCTGAAGTCATCCTTGGAAGGAAACCAATGTGCATCGGTAGTTCCGTCCTTACACTTCACAAACACCGCGGTAATCTCGCCACGCTGACCGAATTGCACACCATCAATGGGCTCCCAGGGGTGAGGAGCGCTATAGTCTCTAAAATGTACCATGATTAATCCTTATGCCTCGTAATGATTGCCCGCACTGCTTGAGCAATTGACCAATTGGGGGATACTGCCATCTCGCATGCAGGACGACCGTCTTCGAGTGGGTGACTACACGATCCATACTGATATTCATTCCACAAGTGAACAGCTCTCTGCAAATCGTGGTAGTCACTCGGAGTGAGTGACAATCCTGTACCGATTCCATAGTCGGGGATAATATGGTTTTCGACAGACCAATCATCTGGGAGATCTCGAAATTGAGCAGGCCCCACACTAGATGCAGTTTCATGCTCGGGTTCGTCCTTAGTCGCTTCGAGAGTCGTCAAAGCCGCCAGAATCCTCGACTTCGTCTCCAAGAGCGTGACAATCACCAAATTTCCAGAGGTATCGCGGACACTATATACATCAGTTCCAACGTCGCTAGCCAAACGCTGGCAGGCTCGCCATGTCGCGTCCCATTCATCCCAAAGGGAGTGGAGTTGCAGACGCAGAAACTCTTTTTGTGTTTTATTCATGCTACATTCCTTACTTAAATGGTGGGCCGTAATAGCCCAGGTTGATAGTGTGTCGTAGACCGGCTGTAATTGGCTCTACAGTGTGCATAACCCAGGGACTGAAGACTACTACCGTCCCCCTGGTACGAGGCGCTCTAAAGGCGTGTTTTACGTCTCTGAGGACTAAGTCTCCGCCCTCGTAGTCATTCTCATCCGAGAGCATGAGCACTCCGGTGAGTTTTCGCGTTTGTCCAAGACTTCCATCCGTATGCAGGTCGTATGAGTTACCCTTGGCGTAGGTTTGCATCCAAGCTGTCGCGCTTGACATATCAAGGTCGTAGGCGAAGTTAACGACATTCCTATTAACAATATGCGCAACAAGTGGGGTTAATACTGAGGGAAGTGGTCGTGGAAATTCCCGGGTTGCTAACGAATCGCAACCATGGAAGTTGTAGTGCTCGAGTTGTTCTCCGGCTTGGATAATGTCTTCACATTGTCCTGGTGACAAAGCGCCCTCAATAACCACTGCATACGGTAATGCAGAGGGGTACATGTACTTCGGTGTGCGAGAAGCGATGGAATAGATCTCTTGATCTGAGGGTATAGTGGTGATCTTTAACAAGATCCCTCCTAATAAAAAGTAGCGATCGGCAAAAATTCAGAAGCTAAGTTTAGCTCGCGAGAGAATGTGTTGAGCAGTTTTACCACATGCTCAGGTGAGGGGAAGGATAATGCAAACAGCAATTGATGCACCAGTAACGAGTCAATTGTTAATGGTTGTTGTTTTCTTATCCGCTAGTTACCGCCATCGGGACGGCATACTAGAAACTTAGCTACATGCTTTGAGAATCAGGATGATGAGCATCACAACGATTGCAATGAACCAGTAGCCGATCTCGTTCAGAACCCCAGGTCCGTAGAATCGACGCTTCATGACACCATCCTAAACAAATCGGTTGTTCTCGCTTCGAGATTCCCTAGAGTCGAGTCATTGGTAATAGTCAGATCGAAATCGTCCTTACCAAGCGCGTTATCCGATGAATGTGAGTTGACTGGAGTTAGACCCCGCTCAACCCAAACAGTCGAGCCACCAAGATGCTTGATTGCATTCATCTCATTCTGGTATCGAATGCCAGTCACCACGACTCGATCAGAGCCGCTCTCTAACACGTCCTTGGTCATGATATCCACCCAAGAGTTCTCACCGAACATGCTTCGTCCGATTTCAGTCCCTAGACGCTGAAGATATTGTCTCACGTTTGGGATTTCCTTGGATTTGTCATAACCAAGCACGCGATGAACTAAGGAATAACGTTCGAAACCGTCCTTAGTAAAATCAACAGTAGGTGGAAGCAACACCCATGGATCAAGAGTCAACAACGCCTGCTCCAGCGGCTTAGACATGTAGGTCTTGTAGAAACCGTGGTTCTTCACAAGGAAATCTGCTACAGCGTCCTTACCCGACGTGGCATAGCCACCAAGACCAATGAGAATCATGGACTCACCCGACCAGCGTGACAGAATGCATCCCACGTTCCAGGGTAGAGCCTTGCGAAGATTCCCTCCATGCGATCAGCCACAACATTGATCTCATGTTGAGGATATGACGGGAACATCGAGCCTTCTACCTTGGTGCGAAGACTCAAGAAGCTCATGAGCGAACGCGGGTTACACGTCACATAAGCCGTCGAGTACGTCGCTACCGGCAGACACATCCGAGCAACTTCCTTGGCAATGTCATTGAGAAGCAGGTTCTGGTAAGCATCCCAAGACGTTTTGTAAGCATGTCGCAACTCAACACGAAGGAAGTCGTATTGGTCTTGGTCACCAGGAATGAAGTCATAGTGTCCCGGCTTACCAACCTGCTGCAACGGGCGCTTGTCGTTCGGCTCGTAGAACACTGGAGCAAGCTCCATGTACCTACCCGATTGCTCGTTGTAGGAGAAGCCAATGCGGTGACGCATGAACTCACGCCATACAAAGATGGGCGCGCTGATACGAAAGGTCATCATCCCATGCTCGAAGGGAGAGCCATGGCGGTTCTTCATCAGGAAGTTGATGAGTCCCTGAGACTCGCTCGTCTCTAGACTCTCAGCCCCTAGCGTGGAAACTCGAGCAGCCTTACAAATAAGCTCATCAGAGCCAGCGTTCTCTACCAGCTCAACATCGAAGTCGGAGCGGAGTGTAATATCAGTCATTAATTTTCCTTTGTAGTACATCCGTGGTCGGCTACCCAACCAATAACCTTTGTCTTAGCATCGGCGATGAATTCCTGGGAGAAGGTGGTTCCTGTTCCAGGTCGAAGATTGATGTCTTGAATGACTACCTTTGCTCGGAAGACGATCTTCCCTTTGCATGCCGGGCATTTCTCTTCTGACACATAGGGAACATCTACGAGAATTTGATCCTTGATATTAGCCATTGTTTCCCTCCATATCAGAAATGATGGTTTGCGCAATATCCATACAGATCTGACATGCTTCGTACTTATCCGGGTTGTGGACGGGGATGAACGCGTACCCACACAGAGCCCGTACAAGAAGTCCCTGTCGCCGAGCAGAATCCACAATGTCCTGAGATGACATACCCGGGTGCCAAATATGCAGGTTCTGTGGAGGATTGACAACGTGGGTATAGCGCTTACCTGAATCCTGTTCATCCTCAATATAGTCAGGAAGAACGTCTGATTCCATGATCATTTCAGTCATCGGTGGCTCTCCTTATGCGTGAGGATCATCATGTTCCATGTGGATGGTTTGACGTTCTTGCTCACACGAAGTTTGAAGTTGCATTGAGAACATCTCCAGCTAATGCTGTTGCGCCTTTGCTCAAGATACTTGGTGAGTTTGTAGCCTTGAATAGCGAAGAATCCTGTGAAGGTGTACCACAGCAATGTTGACCAATCCATTGTTTTACCTTTCTTAAATATACATTAGGGTCTCGTAGGTCTAACGGGATTCGAACCCGTCATTCTTGTTGAGGAGCTAGCGGCCTCTAATTGTTTCCGAGCTAGTAGACCTTACCTTTGCTTGCAACCAGCCTGCTGAATACTGGTTTCAATCTCTGGGCAAAATTATGCGGAGCTTACCCCCATGCGAGAAAGACTCACGCCATTCTCAAGAGGTGCTCCATGGTTCAAATGCTGCGATACTCGGCATTCACTAATACCAAGATCACGAGCCGCTTCGGACTGACTAGACCACCAACGATTCGATGTATCATCGCGCACAATATAGCTGAGACGCTTTACATTGACGTTTGTGATGTTGTCGCCTTGATGGATCACTCCGAAATTTTGAGAAACCGTGATCGATTTGGATTTGTCCTCTAAGGAGGTCGGGTCCAGTGATTGTCCTCTAAGGAGGTCGCTCATCGATTGGTCTCTCATTATAAGGTAAGTAATTCCCGCGACAGCTGCACACGAGATGTACGTTACCTTGTGTTCCTCCACATGCTTCTTGACCTTGTCAAGCTTGGTCATGACCTTATCGGCCGTGTCAGCATGCTTCTTCATTCGCTTTGCTTTTTCGAACATTGTGTTACGTGTCCTCCTGATTGTTGATATGTTAGTTTGAGACCACCTATCTATTAACCAAGGAGCTGCGCGGAAGGGGCGGCTTCATTGAGACCTCATTCATCCGTCATTATGCTCAGGTTTTCGAGCAACCTTCCAGTGCCTATGCCGGGCCTCGCACCCGGAGATCCTGCCGCGAATCCGCTGACAAGCTAGGTCATTAGTTGTACCTCATAGGCTCCAAGGGCACCGGTTTGCCGGTCGTTTAATCGCACTGCCCCTACATGGCAAATACGACCCTTATACCTTTAACGCGGGCCACGGGACCTAGTCCAGTTAACAAGCGAGTTAGGCGCGGCCTCGCCGGACCACAGGAGACTGGCATCCCCCTATTCTTCGCGCTCCTGCCAGGGAGCCTTATTCACGCCAGCCTGTGAAGTCAGAGACTTCGAGCTTTTGTGCTTCTATAACCTAACTCTAACCACTGAAGGGATCGCAGATCGATCTGCAGCACCGACTACGACTGTGGCTGTCCCACGATGGCGAGAGCTTATTAAGCCTCTTTAAATGCGATAGATCCGAAATCACGCATACCATCCGCTCTGAGCCTAAGGGCTATTTAACGTCGCTCAGACGACGGGACTGCGGGTGTGAACGCAAAATCTAAAACGAGATGATGAAGATCAATCCCGTTCTTAACAAGGTTCAACACTGGCGTAGTAACATTCGGGTTCGTGATCTTGATGGTGATTTCAATGTCATCGTCACCAACGATCATGTCAGCCTTACCGAGGAACTCAGTCAAACTTGCAACTGGAACGTCGGTAAGCTTTCCGTGCTCATTCATTTAGGTAGCCCTTCAGCTAGAAAAAAATATAATGAGAGGCTTAGGGGAGTGTCGAACTTCCTAAGCGCCGGTTACATGGGTCTGTAACTACTTCGCATCACAGCACTTCTCTCATTATAACCTATGTAATTTTTGCGAATCAGTCGATAGGTAGCAATTCATAGTTGGCTTCGAAGTAGATCACATCCATATAGGATGCAGCCAAGTTTTGAATCGTTTCTTCTTCTCCGACGATGGGTACAACTTCTCCAGAAATATAGAGAAATCTCAGCTTGTTATCCATCAGTCCTCCACAGGACCAAGCTCGGCAAAGAAGTAGATCCGCTGAGGATATGACGTAGCTTGCGCTCGCGCCGTTTCCTCGTTGAGAACTGGAACTACAGTCTTGTTGAGATAGACGAAGGTCAACTTAGTTTCCTTCACGACGAGGACCCTTGTTCATCTGCTCACGGAGCTGTTTCGGAGTTGGAGTGATAGGCTTTGCCAATTCCTCGCGGAAGATCTCGACGTTATGTTTAACGACAGCTTCTTCAGCAAGACCAGGCGAATTCACAATCACACCGTTGTCAGGCATCTCGAGAGTCCCGAAGAAATATACCGCTGGTCCTGTTGGATTCTGCTTGATGTTGAACAAGGCCGTCTCTAGACTGGTTTGATAGAGCGTGTAGTTATCATGGACCCACACATCCCCATCAATATCCCAAACAGCGAGATCTTTCTGAATATCGTCCATCAGATCAACGCCTCCTGGAAGCCCGACTCGAAGGTTGCGGTGAATGCACTGTCGGTGTAGACCTTGAATCCCTTACCAGAATAGAGGACCCAATCACCAACGTACCCCTCCGACTGACGAGGACTCAGCGGATTTCTCACCTCAACCTTGATGTACTTCTTGTTTCCGGCCTTGGTCTGGACACGCCCGCCACACCACTTAGCGACATCCTTCATGTTCACATCCGTGATGCGGACGGCATCCACGATGAATGGACGTCGAATGAACTTTTCAGTCTTCAACATTTACTACTTCCTTTACAGATTGATTTGTTTGGGGCAGCGGAGACAGATGATATGGGTTGAGAATATGAACCCTACTGTTGCCCACTTATGACCTTTGATGAGACAGAGGAGGTTCACTCGTCGTCAGTCTTCCCACCACGGGTAGGAACATCTGCAGCATACTTGAGCTCAAGCTCGTCTTCCTCAATAGTGACGAACATACTCTTCAAATATGCCTTGATACCGCCGTTGCCATTGACAGCCCACTCGTACGGTCGGACAATCAGGTCAACCTTCTTGATGTCGACGTAGTCTAGGATCTCCACAGAGTCCTCGCCAAGCTCGGTGCGGTTGTTAGACCCGATCATGACAATGCGCGGAGGGCGACCCTTGTAACCGACAGTGACGGGCAAATATGCCTGGTCCTCAGACTCATCGTCCTTAGCCTTCAGGAACTTGATGTTCCATCCGTCACGACCCATTGCATCGGCAACCTCTGGATCAAGAAGTACCGCAAAGTTACGGTCACCCTCACGGTTGTACTGACCCTCGGCGCCCTTGAAGTTACGGAAGATGATGCGCATGTCTTCCATTACAACGTTTTTCATGTGTTACTCACTTTCTTCATGCTCGTTTTTTAAATTCTTGCGGGAACGTTACTTTTTCGTTGATCGCTACTTTTTACTGGGTTTCTTGTGGCAAAGTCTGGAGAGCAATCCCCAAAGACTCATGCTGCTCAAGTGCCTGCTTCAAGACGTCTTGACCAAGATCATTGAGAGTAATCACCAACCTGTCGCCCTGCAACGATCCCGTTGCGACCTGTCGCCCAATGAAGTCAAGGTGAACTGGGATTTCACGACCATAGTCAACTGGCTCAGCTACTGGCTCTTCCGGAGAAGTTTCAGCACCGAACATTTCCTGATGGTCAATGATCTGTGGTTCAGTGACCACTTCCTGCTGTGGATCTTCCATTGAAGTTACCCTTTCCAAAGAATGCCTCTGCGAGGTCTTGATTGCCTGTTCGCTCAAGGAACTTCTGAGCGAGTGGATAGTCCGGCTTCATTAGTCGGTAATATGTGCTTGCCGACTTCAGCTCGGTTACTTGCGTTTGATCGTCGAACCCCCGCTTAGCCACGCTGAGTTGCCTCCTCGGTATGAAGCCCGGTGATATACTCTTCGAATTTCTTAGCCATGTCGAGAACCCCATCGCTGTCGGTCTGGCGAAGCGACCAATGTGCATTGAGAAAGTTCGCCTGCTGCAAAGCAATCACACGAATCTGCTCACTAGGACGAAGACTACCGATCTTGGTAATCTCAACAGGACCAACCATTGTTACGCGGTTGTCATGGGTATACTGACTCATGCTGCCTCTTTCTTCACATTAGTTTCGCCGACGAATTCCTCGAAGGAGCCGAACTTGTTGATTGTCTTGACTGCCTCATCGCCAAGGTGCTCGAAGTAGTTGATGTCCACCTCGAGATCGTCACCCAGCTGCTGAGCGTGCTCAGCCTCGATCCACAAATATCCCTTGGTTCCAGTGACTGCATACTGCTTGTCGTCCTTCACCCGATACAAGATGCCGCCGTTCTTAGTCACTGGCACAAATCGACCAGTTCGACCAATATGCTGCATCCCCTCGACCAAAGCCGCAGGACGATCATGCTCGAGATCCAAATACATAACACCCTGTGATACCTGCTTGGTTTCGCAGAGATCATCGAACGTCAGTTCTTCATGAGTGAAGAGGGTCTTGAAGACGTAGGGGTGAGCGAACTGAGCACCAGTTGCATCCCACTGACCAATCTTCTTCTCCTTCTCATGCCACGCATACTTCGCGATGTAGACGGCGTCATTGACCAAGGCCATCTTCTCGTACGTAGCCTCATGAGCGAACTTGTAACCGTACTTGGCTCCGAACTCCTTGATCATCTCAATATCCTCAGGTGTTGCGTTGGGGATCTTGATGGAGTCGGTCTTGATGTGGACCACCCGCAAACCCATCTCCTGACAGGCATGCTTGAGATCGATCATGAACAAAGCACCGCGCTTGGCGACGATGTTGTCGATGTTCCGGTTGTCCCTGAAGGGGTTGTCGAACTTCGCACTGGTCAAGCCATACACGATGTTGATGACAATCTTCAAAGCATACGACAATGCATCAGCACCCTCAGGATCAGTGATGTACGGCTTAAGTGCTCCGTCCAGCATCTTCCCGGCGGTCTCCATGTCCTCGTGCTTGATAGCAAGACGAGCCTCTAGGAGTTCGTTGAAGCGCTTCGTATACTCCGGACCAAAGAGGTCGAGGACCCGAATACTCGTCGGATGCATCGACTCAACATCCAGAAGCACAACATTCTCGTAAATACCCGGCTCAGCATAGACGTAACCGCCTTCACCCACAAGCTCACCTTGGTAGTGAGACTTACCACGATCGAACTCGTATCCCGGGAACTCCTTGCTGAGATCCGTGTAGATGAACGAGTTCTGCGGACGCCTGTCATCACCAAATATGATCTTGGCTGTGTGCTTCTGAGTCGTGTCATTGGGCGTGAGCCCAGACAACTCGGCCAGAATAAGACGCGCCTTCCAGTCGCCCTCACGAGACTTGAATACAGACTCAGTCGATTCGACGTCATTGCAGCAGTACTCGACAACCTTCATGACCATGTCATCGGGAACCGGCTGATCCCAGGGAATATCCATCTCTTGGTGATGAATCCCGAGCTCAATCTGGAACTTCTTCAACCCCTGCTTCTTCGACGAGAAGTCATAAATATCCGTGTAGGACAGGTTGTAAGCAGCAGCGAAGAGTGCCGTGTGGTTACCCTCGATGATCTTCTGCGATAGCTTATACAGGGCTTCGTTATCGTAACCCATGTAGCGAGCATACAGAATATGGTTGTCGTATCGCCGGTTGTTGAATCCAACAAGCTTCAGCTGGAAGAGTCCCTCCATCTCCTCAGCCGTAGGGTTGATCATACGGACGATATTAGCATCGCCTTCGTACTTCCAACACACGACAAAGAGATTTGGGTAGACCTCAACATCATAGAATACAAGTCGGTCGTCCGTAAGCTTTGCGCACTCAGGACACTTGCACTCGGCAACGTGGATTTCTTTCTCCTTGGGCTCAGATTCCCAACGCATGTTCTGAACCGTCTTCAAAGCCTGCAGAGACTGATTCGTGGAGTTGTTGGCGAAGGCAATGATCTTCGGACGCATGTCCGTCACATTGTATTCCATGCCAGACTCATAAGCATCGTCGAGTATCTTCGCAATGAAGTCGACCGACGGCTTGGTTCCTGGATGGAATTCCTTGTTCAAATTCCTACGAATGAGATCTCTGAGTCCTCTTTCACTTTGCACTGTTTGTGAACTCAGCAACTTTTTCTCCTTAAATGGTAACCCAGAGTTAATTGTGGCTACCGGTACATTGTTGCACTTACTGACTTTGCGACGAAGGCTTGCTTCTCCAAGGAGTGTCTTAACTTCAATTCCCTCATCATAGTGATTCGCGAGTTGTTCGACATCTCCGTCATACTCATAATGGAGGTGGATGCCTGCTCCACCCTTGCTAAGCTCTGAGTACGTTGGAGGCCATTTGCTTGCCGCCTCGAGATTGCGCTCCAGTGATTTCTCACCAGTTTCATCCACGATATCAAAATCGATAACAATGTGATTTCGAGGCACCTGTACATAATGGAGTAATGAAGTGTCCAAATCCGATAACTTAGACTTTGCATTGTCCCACCTTCGCTCAGGCCGCCAGATCTGAGTCTCCTCATCAAAGACGGCCAACTGTGCCGGCTGGTCCGCAAGGACCTTATCCAGCAATGATTCTGTTTCATCCATCACGAGTGAGAACATTTCAGTATCGGTCTTCTCGTGAGTAAGCATCCCCGTCTTGAATCCTGAGTAAACGCTACGCACAATATGACCTTCAATCATCTTCTTCTCGTGGAACTCATCAAAATATGACTTGAACTCGGCACGGAACTTATACATCGGGAGTGTTTGCTCCTTGGGAATGCCGCTTGAGTCGCAGTACTCCTGATAGATGGTATAAGCACGCTTAAGTGAAATGCCGTGATCGGCCTTAAATTCATCAAAGTTATCTTGAATGAAGTTGTAGAACACGTCGGTCTGGTACATCATCTCTTTGGGCTCGTAATGCTTGTAAGCATTCTTACCCATCTTCAAATATACCTCCAAGCAGTGGTGAGCAATTGCCCCCAGCTCGAAATCAATTCGCTCAATCAAAGCCTCATAGTGCTTGGGTGGAAGCGTGACTCCTGTAGGATGCACGTCAATCAGCCGTCGCTTAAGACCCGAGTTGCTGTCCGAGATCTTGACTGGTGTGTTCGTTCCCATGAAGAGGAACGCGTCGACCTTAGCCGTGTATGCTGCCTTGTACTTCTCATTCATCGCCATGTTCTCATGAGCAATGATTGAGTTAAGCAGCGTGTTGTCTTGGATCTTACTCAGGTCACCATCGTGTTGGATCGCAACCAATGGGTTTGATTTGAAGACCTCTGTCGAGAACGAATTGTTGCTCTGACCAAGAGCCTTTGCGTTGAAGGTCGTGGTGTAACCGTCAAACAACTTTTCTATGATGTTAAGAATCGTGCTCTTACCTGTACCAGCAGATCCATAGAGCACCAAGAATTTCTGGATCTTCTTGGAATCCCCATGGACAACTGCACCAATCGCCCATTCAATCTTCGCACGCTCGTCGGGAGAATATAGCGTCCCTACAAGCTCATCCCAGGCGCTGTAATCTCCAGGTTTCAGAGAATATGGCAAGCGCTTAGATACGAAGTCGGCACGAGTCACTTCGGTGTCTGCGAAAGTGAGCTTCGTGTCGAGAGGGTGATGGTTGTCAGCAATATCACTGGTGAACTGAATGAACTTCCGCCAAATCCCAGTCTCATTGGACCGGAGGTTCTTGACGGTGTAAGAGAGACGAGTCTCCTCACTCAGCTCCTCAGAATATCGCTTCAGATGAGCGTCAACGAGTCGAGGGACATCATAGAGATCCGTGGACCACAAGCCTCGTTCCTCATCCCAAATCCCATAGAACGACTTACCTTTGACCATGAGATCCTTGAAGCGAGCGATCTCGAAGTCAGGATATAACTCAATACGTCCGTTCTTCTGTTCCTTGGTTCGAATCTTGTAGAAATCCATGCACCCTCCTTTCATTCACGTTCTAACAAATATGCACTTAACTGGAACCAGA
This sequence comes from Marmoricola sp., assembly GCA_030151765.1. Lineage (GTDB taxonomy): Bacteria > Actinomycetota > Actinomycetes > Propionibacteriales > Nocardioidaceae > Marmoricola. The sequence goes on along the minus strand of JASLCW010000470.1, from coordinate 26,505 downwards.
GCTCAACGTCACGCTGGTCTTCGTGAGGATGACGGAGTGGGAACAATCCCCCACCACCGTCTGGTTCGTAAGTGCGCCAAATGACCGAGTCTAACTTCTCGTCAAGCTCTCCCTCGTAATCCATGACCCCGAAATATGCATCGGTATAATGCTCGAGGCCGAGGTTGTCTAGTAAATGCCAAAACCAGGATCTCGGGTCCCCTTCGGTCTGAAAGGCAAGACGTCGAGACAAGGCAATGAGCATCTCAAGCATAGAACAGCCGAGGTCCATCCAAGCATCATCCACATACGAAATCTCCTCGTCGTGCATGAACTCGTAACGGAGCTCTCGGCCGTCCTCTGCTCGATTGTCGTCATTGGGAATCAACCAAACGAACTCTTTGGTGTAGAGTTTCCTGGCTAATGACCAATAAGTCCTCGCGGGATTCTTGAGCCTGACGGAGCCAATCTTCTTGTAAAGCCAGTGAAGATATAGCTCGTCAAGCGGCTCGTCCATTAGTCCAGATCGACTTTGAACTTACGAGGTCGACGGTTGTCTCCATGCTCAAGGAATCCAAGGACCTCATGAGCAAACTTACCCGTGCTGTGACACACCTCGTATGCAACCCCAAGACGCGGGTTACGAATATAGACGATGTTTCTGTCCTTTGATCCGTAACCGAAACGCTCGAGGTTGTCCTCACCTAGAACAGAGTCAACGTCCTGAATAACCGCATCACGATCATCCGCTACAACGTCATCTCCGGCATAGTAGGTGACTGAGACCTGCTCGTCCTCATACTCGTTTTGTAGGTACTCATCAACATGGAGAATATAAGGCTCGACCTCGCCGCGGCGGGCCGTTTCCTCTTCCCACTTGAAATCGTCGGCCGAAATATCATTCGAGTTCCGATTCGTGAAGATGTTGGTCGCGATCTCCTCGAGTTCCGGATCGCCCTTCTCCTCAAGCTCATCCTCATCTTCAGGCTCTGGATTGGGGTCGTAGCCCTCTTCATCAATGATGTTCCCTGCTACGAGTTCTTCCAAAGCCGGCTTCTCGGGCTCGATGATAACTTCGGCCTCTTCGCGCTTAGCCCACTTCTCCTCGAAATGGGCCTTGGCGTTCGCGTAGATGTTGTTTTCCAACTCCGCAATGTCAGCTTCGTACTTACGCTTCGCGAGAAGATATGAAGCGCTACCACCGACGACAAGACCCACTCCGAGTCCGGCGATCGTGGTGTAGTTGGTCTTTGCCAACTCGTTCTTGATCTGAGTCAAGATATCCATGAACTTTTCCTTATTCGTTAGTGATTGACTGGTGGTTGTGCCCAGTCAGATCTTGTCGTAAATAACGCCGTCAACGTTGAAGTCAAGAAGGATTGCTCCCTCATGACCGTTGACGAACTCGCGGACTGCTTCGCGGTTTCCGTTGAAAATGCCGAAGTCGACATAGTTGTCGCCCTCATCAGAGACAATCCAACCAACAACCGATCCAGCCTTGGTGCGCTCCATACCGAGCATGTCATAGACCTCGTTGAGGAAAATATGACCACGAGAAATGAGAAGGTCGTTCGCCCAGTTCTGCATGTTCGTCAGGAACACACGGTTGTACTCCGGGTTCGGACTCCAGTTCCCACCACAGTTCACCTGGTCGAAGAACCGAGCGTAGATGCTGATGCCGTTCGGGTCCGCGGTCTTAACCTGAACCTTCTTGGCACCCTTACCATCCGACTCGTCAATGACCGTCTTCTCGACAACACCATAGCGGAATTCCTGGTCCTTCTCTTCACCAAGCTCCGCGACAACACGCTCGCGGTACTCCTTGAAGCCCTTCTCAACTGCAGCGTAAGCAGCAGTCAGAGCCGCGTTGCGTCGGTTCAGGATGTTGTGAGACTGCGTGAGGCAGCCAATCGATACTGCGCCAACGGCGAGAGCTGGCCCATAGAGCTTTGCGATCTTGAGCGAACCCTTGATGTAGACGGCGCCTTTGGCCTGGACCGCATCACGCTCGGAATACTTCTCCGGCTTAGCAGCGGTGACAGTCTCGACTGTGTTCAGATCACGCTGAATGTCTTCCAGGACGTTGTCCAGCTCAAGCGTGGCGCGACATGCCAGAACGACAGTTGCTCCGAAACCGACAATGCCGGCTCCGAAGAGGACCTGTGGGGAAACCTTGTCGAGCTTAAGCATCTGTCGACCGACAGTGCTCGATACCTTGTTGGGTACAAACTTCATGTTATTACCTCTAAATCTTTCCTTGTTGACGAAGCCGCAAGAAGACGGCGTGTACTTGTGCGTCGCTCATCTTCGCGACTTTGTCGGCCCACTTCTGACCGTCATAAGCACTCTTAAGTGCTTCGCGTTCTTTGTTAATGCTTGCCACGTCCGTACTTACCCTTCCATACTGACTTGTCAGAGATAGGAGCGTTGAACCCAGCTGTCTTTGCTCGACGACCACAGACACCAGCGAAATATCCGGAACCAATAGACTTAGGAATATGGAAACAGGGCACGCCTTGCGGCGCATTATGCTTCTTACATCCACCGAAATCCATCACTTTCTGTAGCTTTGGCTCTGAGTCGTCGTGGTGATGCTTCATGTACATTTGGGTCTCTTTAACTTTCTACTAGTTCTCAGTCGAGTTCTTCAGGACGGGGTAGATCGAGCAAATATCCGTTTCGGATGCGGGTAACTCCGGCACCTCGAAGATCGGTCCAACCCCACTTGGCATCGGTAAAGCGGCCAGTGATACCAACAAGTTCGTAGAGATCTGCGACAGTGGCGGCGTTGTACTGGCTGACGAGGTCGTAGAGGCGGTCGATGACTTCCTCTGCTTCCCCACGATCCTGGATGACAATCTCTTCAAAGTTGAACTGGGATCGACCACGTCGACTCAATTCCCTCGACTCGGGGCGACGATCATCCTTAGAGTATCGGCTATAATTGACAAAGCCGTTACCCCCGCTGCTGCCTCCTCGACGACGGCTGCCAGATCGTGCTTCACCAAAGAGCATGCGCTCAATTCCTTGGCTAAAGGCATCAGCGATCGTGTCTTTGGCTGCCGGAACAAGAACATCCATAGCAACATACGACCAGACACCCTTGGCATCTCCACCGACGAAGGTTTCAGCAAACCGCCTCGACAGCGGCTTCTTGCGCTGAGTAGCAGATTGAGTAACAACTTTCTCGACCTTCTTTTCATCGTCCTTACGAGTCTTGGAAGCCTTAGCTGCCTTCTCGCGGTTAGTGTTACTTGGGAAATCGTCCATTTTTCCTCATCTTTAAATATAGAAAATGATAAGACGGGTTTAGGGTCTTATCATCTTTTTGAGTTTTACTTAGGCTTTCTTGGTGACGTTTGTCTTCCACCAGACAGCTACCTCATCGATCTTGTCGCTGGTGTAGGTCTTCGTTGCGTCAGCAGCCATCGAACCAATCACAATTGCACTTGCATTCACGGTTACCACGTCGGTAACCTTGTCAACAGTAACGTTGTTCTTGATGATGTCCGCAGCGATCTTAGACGTACCAGCGCCAACAACAATGTTGACAGCGGTCTTCAGTAAGTCGAGCTTGGTCATTTCAAATTCCTTTCATAGGGGTCTCATTATAACCCCAGTTTTTCTTGCGAGTTAGGGCACATGTTAAGCACTTCTCAGGGGGCTAAGAGTGCTATCATCGGCTGTCGTTTAAATATGAGCCTCCGGAAGGAGGGCGAGACCCTTTCAGAAAGGACCCTCGGCTATATCCCCTCGCAACGGAATTAGTCCTGAGCCTCGAGACGAGCGAGAAGCTCTTCACGACTAAGCTCGTTGAGCGAGGTTTCCTCTACCCGAGCGAGCTGGGGACCGTCGTCTGGAATACCAACCGTTTCTGCCGCAGTCGGAAGAGGCGGCGCAGGCTGTTTCTGTCGGTAGTCCTGAGGAGCCTTGACTCCCGGAACACCCTGAATCTCAGCCGCAATGTCAGCCGGAACAAGACCCTTCATGAATGCCAAAGCAACCTGCTCGTTCGTAGCCAGTTCCATGAACATGTCCGAATATGCAGGACTCTGCTCGAAAGCCTCACGAAGCTCCTGGCTCTTGATGAACCGCTTGCCGTCGTCAGACTTCACGCCGTATGCACTCAGCAGAAGCTGCTTGAAGATACGGACAAGAGCTGCATTGTCATTGGCAGCGATGATACTCTTGAGCATGTCAGAGTATCCGTTCTTCTCCGAAAGCTCCATCTCAAGGAGTTCTGCCTTGGAGAGGTTGAAGTAGAAGTCCTCGATAACGGTGTTGCCATTGAGGTCTTCGTAGGTAACGGTCTTCTTAAGCATTGATGTTGTCTCCTAAATATGATGAACTCGGGGAAGTCCGAGCTCGTCTCGTTTCTCGTCAGCAAGATCTCGAATGAACTTCAAACCAAGTTGACGTTCCATCTCGATCCTGTTTGCGTACCTACGCTTTCGCTCCGCTTCCACAAACTCGCTAGTGGCGATCACAGGCTTCATCTTCTCCAAGACGCCCCCTGCTTGCTGGAGAGCTTGGTTGAATCGATTCATTCCTTCTTGCCAGCCAGTTGCGAAGGCTTCAGAAATATCGCGCATTGCATCATGGAAGTTCTGAAGCTCCTTGCTACGACGCTCTTTCTGGACCTTAAGCCAGAACTTTTCCTGCCACCCCATCAAACGCTCACAGCATCTGAGGCATGATGAATCCTTGAGAAGTTCCGAGCACGGTGGTCAGAAATTCTCTTGGCTTCAGCCTCGAGGATCTTGTCAAGTCGCTCTTGTTCTTCCTTGGCCTTCTTCGCCTCACGACGAGCAATGTCCTTAGCCTGAGCAGCCAAACCAGTGCGCTTCAGTTCGGCCATGAAACGCTCGCGCTTCTCCATCGCTGCTGCATGCTTCTGCTTACGTGTTGCCATGGTGGGTCTCCTTGAAATATAGAGGTACACTTTAGAAAAGAATAAAGCCCTGTGTTTTTAGCACAGAGCCTTACTCTTGTGGGACTATTCAGTTATGTGGGGGCTTCAGGCCTCAGTGGTTTCGTCCACCGGAGCCTCGTCAGCCTGCTTCTTCAACTTGTCGTTGATCAACAGTCCGGCTGCAGCGATGCCAAGGGCAACTGCGCCGAGCGTCGTCATCTTCTTGTTGAAGCGTGCGGGCTTGGGGGCGTCGGTGATAACGGTAACGTTCTCAGACATTTTAGTACCTTTCATAGTTGAGTGGGTCTCATTATATGCGTTGTAATTTTCGCGAATTACCACCCTACGACGGAGTACGTGCCCGCCACTAACCCCGTAATAACGAAGGTAAGTACGAGCAGATACCAGATCATCTCCCATTTTGACACTTTTTGCCCTTACGGTCTATGAATTTTCCAAATCCCATGATGCACAGGAGGGCCACCACAATGATGGCCGCACCCGCTTCCGCACCAAAGATGAACATCAAAACATCATGATCACTCATTGGTCATCCTTCACTCAATCAGCGAGGAGATCCATCCGGCATTCTCCTCATAGCAGTGATCTACAGTGCACACTGGATACACATGCACACCTCTTCAACAAAATCGCCACGGCTCCTTGATCGGAACTCGACCGAAGTTGATCGAGATACAAGGCGTCTTGTCCTTGTAAAGAACCGTCGAGAACTCGAGCTCCATGAACTTGTCGGTATTCCATCCGAGCTCACCCGAGACCGACGTCTCCTGCAAGCCCTCGGCGTTCACGTAGTGATAGAAGTCCGACACCGTTGCATAATCCGAATGCAGGATCTGTTGGTTGACATCGTTCATAGCCTTTCGCAACGTCTCCATGTCACTGTAGAAGAACTGATTACTGAACGCATCGTGGCACATGACTTTAGACTCATCTGTGATCACAACAATCTTCGCATTCTCAGCTTCACGATTCACACGATCTTGGGCAATCTCGTCACGAACTGCTTGTTCCTTGTTCTCGCCGATCTTTTCCTTGACCTTCTTCTGATACTCGTCGAAAGCCTTCTCGGTGATCGCATACGCTCCGGCCATAGCTGCAGCGCGGCGTGACGAGATCCTGTGTGTCAGGATAATTGATGCTACTGTAAGGGACCCAACGCCTGCGGCTGGGATATAGAGCTTCCATACCTTCTCCACACTTTCCTTGAAGTTGAGATCGCCATTTACGACGATATAACCCTCTTCTCCAACCTCGACCTCTGCCAGGATTCGCGCAGCCTTGAACGATGCTTCTCCTGCCAAATATGCCGTCGTCACGGTTCCTGCAATCGCCATACCCGTCAAGATCTGCGGTGAGTTTGCAGACAGGAATCGCTCAGTCAGGACTTTGATCTCTTTGATGTTCTTCACTTCTCGTCTTCCTCTACATTGTCGTACTTTGAGTTATCCTCGGTTACCGTCTTGTAAGCCCCAACCACAACAATGAGGAACAAGACAACCAAGAACAGAAGAGCGAGTGTCTCGCCCATGATAATGATGCAATTCAACAGGAACTCAATCACTTAGTTTCCACCTTCTTGAATCCAACGACAGAGCCATTCGGCTCAATGAACTTGATCTCGTCCTTACCAACAGTGAACTCGATCGTCTTTCCAGTATTCGTCAGAACACTCGGCTGCAGGTTCTTGTTTCGAACAGACACGACCTTGCTGTGGCCATCATACTTAAATGTCCCATCCCAATACACGACTGGGTTATCATACTTAGTGATGATGATTGTGATACTGTCCCCAGTAACAATTGCCTTGGCAGGAATGAGAGGAGCACCAGTGTAGGCACCCTTGGGGTCGATCTTGTTATGGTGAGTTCCACCCGTCAAACCGACAAAGCATGTCGCTGCGAGTAGAATCGCCATCATAACCACGAGTTTCTTCATTTTGGGGTCTCCTTAGTTTTAAACGTGGCTGACAAAAATATAATGAGAAGGGTACGGTTCGCTTCCTGATCTCAGGCGGCGAAGTCATCGGCTAATAATGCGTAGTCGAATCCTCCTTCTCACTATACACCATGTATTTCTTGCGAATATGAAAAACCTAAAACCCTTGTGGGGTCTTAGGCTGTAGACTAGTTCGAAATGATCTTCTTCATTGCACGATCATTCTTCCAACCGAGGACCGCTCCGATAGCACACAGCGTACCAACGGCGGCAACGTAGCCAACTGCAGTTTGAACAGCGGCTCCGCCAGCGCCCTTAGCAATCATGGTGCCGAACGAGTCGGTTTCCTGAATGGCGAATGGGTTCTTCATGATGGTTTTCCTTTCATAGGGGTCTCATTATAAGCCCTGTAAAAGGTGCGAATCGATCGCTACTTTTTCGGTTCCAGGCCAACCCAATCCGGGAAAAATAGACATACCATGTAAAAGTAGAAGGGCTTGTAATTTATCTATCTCTTACAAGCCCTTCTACTCTTCAATTTCCTGTCAAGTCAGGCAGGTCACTTAAGCTTCATCACGAAACTCATGGCCTTCGAAGTCACGACGTTTGCTTTCTCGTGATGGATAATCAATAGGATTCCGGCGATGTTGCCTGCGATGATCGCCAACGTGTCTGGGCTCACGCGATTAGTATTGTTGTTCCTAATCTTGTAAAGCTTCTCAAGTTGGTCGACCATCTTGGCGTACTCGGCGTCATCCGAATTGAGGGCTTCCATCTCCGACAAAACACTGTCGATTGCCTTCTCAAGTCCGGTGGGTTCGTTCATCTTCTTGGTGAACATGCTTTTCCTTTCCGTAGGGGTCTCATTATATGCGAAGTTTAGTTCGCGACATCCTCTACGGGAGGATCGCCTTGCTCAACCTTGAGCGTGACCTGTTTTGCAGCCCCAAGATCCTGTGGATGAGTATCCAGTTGGATGACATCCTTAACCTCGGGGTCGTGCGAGATGATGACTTTACCGTCGTACTTGCTTTCAGAGTTGTTGTAGCTTTTGGTCCCGATAAGAAGAACAGCTCCAAGGAAGGTGTTGAGGAGCGTGGTCGTCCCTACAACCTCATCCACCTTGGGAAGTCCGTGCCAAATATCGTCAAGACCGAAGTAGAACGCACCGAAAGCAGGAAGTACGCCAGCAGCCATCCATTTCAGGAAGTTGTACATCCGGTTGCTCAACAAGTGATCTTGCTCGTCTTTATGCTCACTCACCTGGGAGCTCCTTCCTGGTTTGCATCATGTAGTCGACCATGCGCTCCAACTCTTGATTCGTCTTGAGTGGGAGGTTTCCGATCGAGGTCATCATCTTCTCTGCTACACCATTACCGCCGAGTTCTTTGTACGGCTCGAAGAAATACTTTTGGAAATCTTCGAATTCGTCCTTCGAAATCCAACCCCGTTCGATGTAGTGCATACCAAGAAACATGATCTTGTCATACGCTAACCCCATCATCAAGCGAGTGGTGGCTGATTTACCTTTGTCCTTGTGCAGAACATATTGCCAAAATCCCCCGGAGGCAATAAAAGACACCAAAACGGCAATTACTAACTCAAGATTGTCTTGAGTTAACACAAATATAACCTCCCCTCTTAGGTCACGATGGTCTGCAGCGTTGGGTAACCCCTATCCCCTTGCGCATCCTCTGTGCGGACGTATTCAGTGACACGAACAACATTAGAAACACCGTACTTACCCTTGAGGGTGATCAAGTCACCAAGACCATAATCAACACCAAAGGTATGAGCACGTGCGTCCACTTCACCGTCAAAGATAAGCGGGCGGTTTCGTTTGTTGAACTCGATCAAACCAACCTGTCGAGCAAGATTTTCCCAGTCCGCATCCGTCAATTGACCTTGCGTTGGTCCTGGAATATAGACTTCCTTATATGCAAATCCCGAGAAATCGGGTGGTGGAACATATAGAACTGGAATGCCTACACCCCACCACTTATTCGTATCGGTCGGTGCTCCAACCCATAGGAAGTCGCATCGCTCTTTTTGTGTGAACAAATATGACGCATTTTTGAATTCGCCATTGAGTACGTCGAACGCGACACTATCGGTTCGATCGACACCGTTATAGATATCCATACACAATTTATCAATGTTATCAAGTTGTGTGAGGATTCTAGCGTAGGTTGATGGATTAACAGTCACAACCAATTTAGTGTATCCTTTGGGACGAACGTTCCGATAGCCGATAGTCGTACCACGTTGAATGAAGTCCATCATGATGGGGTAAACGTTGCCTTGATTGATATACCAATCAATGGCTGGTTCAACCGCAGTTGAGCTATCTGTCACGTAAATATTGGGGAAAAGACCTGCGCCACGCGGATTTCCAAGTAGACCGGTGGCAGCAAAGGCTTCAAAATATCCGCCTCCACTTTGTCTATTGACAAACGAGTTCCATAACAATACAGAAATCGCGCTCGCGGTCGAGTGTTGTATACGAGACTTATACGCCTGTCCACTAATACCCACACCAACATATAAGCGCTTCTCACCAAAAGTTTCAAATGTACGGCCCGTTACTTTGACAACATCCTGGCCACTCTCAGACTCGGTAATGAGATGTGTCTCCACAATCATGACCTCATCAGAGTCGCGAAGACTAAGTAGCGAACCCTCTGGGAGCATAGTCCGCATGTAGTTAATATCGGGGGATGTAAGAACAAACTCACCGTTCTCAACATACCGCTCAGTCCAGACAAGCTGATCATACCGCTCGATCAAGTCTGTCGGAAGCCAAGTCGTTGGGTCGAGTTTAACTAAATCCATCTTACACCCCCCAATAATTTGCTTGCCAGGTGAACCTGGCTGACGAAACGCCACCAGAACCAGTGCCGTAAATGTTCAGGCGATTGACACCCTGGTGAAGTTGCAGCCAAACTGAATCATTAGTCAAATATCCAACCAAAGATCTGGCTGCTTCTGCTGGTCGTGATAGAACAATACGTCTCGATCCTGGGACTGTATTAAACAAAATTGAATCCCCGGCCAAGAATGGATACCAAAGCTGCATTTTAGCTCCAGTATCTACATCATTCACAATCAACCCCGTCTTCGTTGCAGACATGGTAACGGTCAAGGTATACCCCATAGGAGCGTCCCCCACGCCGTTGGTTGATGAGACTGGAAGAACCAGATTACCAGAATCATAGGTGGCCAGCGATTGGAAATATGGCGACAAACAATCAATGGTAACTTGAACGATGGGATCTTTCACGAAAGGTGGCGTAGCAACCTTCTTCACAAAACCCTTAATATTAGCAACGGCTGTTGCGCCATTCATGATCGTGAAAGTAACACCCGCGTCAGTTTCCCAGCCAAGCGGAAGCATGGCATAAACTTGCGAGCGAAGGTCATCAACCCTCGTTCCGGCTGCCCAATTCGGATTCAACGCAAATGTCATGACAATTTGACGATTTTGAGCCCGACTTGCTTGGTAGTACCCCCCAGGGTACGTAACGTTACCAATGACAACGTCAATATCTGGGGGGTCCAAACCATCGATGTTCTTAACAATGAACTGATCTGTTGTCTTAACCTTCGTGATGGGGAAAGTAACGGAGGAGAATGCGGATGAGAGTACTACACTGTCGTATTTCATGCTACTGCCAACGCCTCCTTCGCCATAGACAACTGATTACGGGTATTGCGGTAAATATCCGACTCAGACAGCGCGTCCGGGGACGTGTTGTTCTGCTCGAAGTTCTGAATGATCGTCGTCCCAGTGTTCTGAGTGTCGTCTGCTTGCTGCTGAGCAAGAAGCGACTGGTTCTGGTTTGAAATATCCGTTGCAGAACTTGTAGATACATCCGCAGTGATGACAGGCGTTTGAAGCATGTCTGTCATCTCTTGAGCACTTTGAGTGATGTTTGTCAAATCCACCACTGGAGCGATCACGGGAGTCAAATCGAAGTTCGTATCGAACCCATCCATCATGATCTGCGATGTGGTTTGCACAGATTGAGCAAGCTGGTTGTTCACATTGGCCATGGCTTGAATTGGCTTGTAAGCATTAGCTGTAACACCATCTGCGAAACCCTCCATAGTATAGCGACCGAAGTCACAGAATAACTTAGAAGGTCCACCAATACCCAAGAAGTCCTTCACCATACCGGCAATGCCACCGGACATCTTCAAGGCTGCCTTTAGCGGACCAGGGAGGTTATCCATGATACCTTGGGCAATACCCTTCATCAGGTTTGCGGCGATATTGATACCAGTGTCGGTGAAGTCTCGAGCATAAGTTGTGGCGTTCTCTTCCAAGGCGTGCAAGAAAGTCAACACCGTGTCTGCTGCAGCTCGAACAAATCGCCAAGCATTCTTACCAATACTAGCCATGCTATCGATGATCATATTGGTAAACCCAGTAATGACCTGCGGAATCTTCTGACGCATACCATTCAAGAAGTTCAAGATGATGTTTCCACCAGCATTAATGAAGTTCTTGACAGATGATGCGATAACATTCAAGATTCCGGTGATCATGTTACTGATAGCTTGCGCAACCCCAACAGCCATGGTCGCAATAGCGTTAGCGATCGCAACAACAAGATTGGCCATTCCAGCAACAATCACGGGGCCTTGTGTAACGATGAAATTAACAATCTGGGTAAAGACGTTAAAGACTGTCTTCCACAGAAGATTGAAAATATCAATAACACCCTTGATCGAGTTAATGATCATTGTCATGCCGGAACCGATAGCCCCAATGAACACCGTCAAAGCCGTGCCGAACAAACCGGCGGCAACACCGGCGGCAAGCAAAGCAACAGACAACAGTGTCAAAGCAACACCAAGACCCAACAATGGAACGATCACTGGAGCTAGCAACAACCCAGCAACACCAACCACCGTTAGTCCAGCCGCAAGAGCAACCAGAGCCTTGCCGAGATCGCCCCATGACATCTTACCGAGCGTAGACAAAGCGTTCGACAACGCAAGGATTCCGACAGAGGCTACAGTCAAAGCAGCTGATCCACCGAGCGTTCCAGACATCAAATGAAGAGCGCCAGCCAGGATAACGAGAGAACCAGCGAGACCTGTGAGACCTCGTGCAATCTGTTCCCAACTGAGACCACCCATTTTACCGAGCGCAATGGCAATCCCATTCAAAGCAATGGCGACCAAATCAAGAGCAGCTGCTTGAAGGACCATACCCTTGGGCATGATACGCATAGCTCCTGCAAGGACGACCAATGATCCTGCTACACCAGCAAGTCCCTTCCCCATCGACTCCAAACTCAAGTGAGAAAAGGAGTTGACAGCGAAATATAGACCCATCAAGGCTGATGCAACAAGGTTCAACGAAATGGCATTCCCAACCATACTCTTAGTCGGCATAGCTCGCATCGCAACACCGATACCAACAAGAGTCGCGGTTACCATGGCCAGACCAGAACCAAGTTCCTTCCAACTCATGGCAGCAAATATCTTGATCGAAGCCGCCATGAAGGACATACCTACACCAAGCGCCGTCATTCCTGCACCAACGGCGATCAAATTAAGCCCACCCCCCTTAGAGAGTGGCTTCATGGCGACTGAGATGAGAAGAATGGTCGCAGCCATACCAGTCATACCCTTAGCAAGACCATTCCAGTCCATGGTAGACATGATCTTGGTAGCGGTTGCAAAGAGTAGCATCGACGAGGCCAAACCAATCAATCCGGTCGTGATCACAGGGATCTTCAAGAAGCCTGCAGTACCAGAAATCTTAGTAAGAATAGCCATTGCAGCCATGAGTTGACCGAAACCAACACCCATGGCCGTCAGAGCAACCGTCAACTTCTGTGCGTTGATCGTCGACAAGACTAGAACAGATGCAGCAATCATAGAAATAGCCGCAGCAATCTCAAGAAGTGTCTTTGCCTTGAGCTCAACCTGGAAAACTCGAAGAGTGTTCTGAAGCTGAGTCAAAGACCCAACGATCTGAGCGGAGATTCCACCACCAACATTAACATTCAGTCCCTGCGTGAAGAATTTCCTCATAGCGAAGAGAATTCCACCCAACAAACCGGTGTTAAGAAGGTTGATGACGCTATCGAAGTTACCCTTGCTAAAGGATTCCTTGATAGCAGACATGAAGTCCTTCAAGAAGTTACCAACAGACTTAGCAACCGGTGCTACAACTTGTCCGACCTTCTTGAAGAAGCCATAAATAGCACTAGCAACACGGCGAATGCCCTCACCAAGATTGTTGAACTCCTTGGCACTCTTAGACATTGAGTCCATAGACTTGTTGGCTTCATCAGCGTCTTTCTTATTCCAGCCACTAAACAAACCGCCGATAGCCTTAGCTAAGGCGACGATCAAAGTAAGTGGAACCGAAAGGATTGAACCTAATGACTTGAAGAAGTTCCCAAAGACATTTCCTTCTTTGATCGCCTTGTCAAGTGCAACCAAAAGATCGCCAATGGAGCCAGTGAAGTTAAGAATTCCACCGGAACCAGAGTTGAAAGCACCAAACAACGACAGAACACCCTGAGCCAAGCCCTTAAGGAGTTGCCAACCGATGTCAAACAGAGCAAACAATCCGGCAAAGGTTCGACGAAGACCATCAAGGTTCTTAGCATTACCGAAGAAGCTCTTCAATGCAGCACTGAACGACTCGACAGCCTTTGACATTTTGACGAATGTGTTTGTGGTCGTCGGTGGGAACACATCAGAGATAGCCCCACGCATAGCGCCCATAATACTCTTCATTGTCTCGAACGCGTTCTTCATGGCGTTTGTCAATGGCGCGACGATCTTATCAAAGCCGCCGAGATTCAAACCACCCAAGAGCTTTTCAGTAGAACCTGTCACGGAATCAAGCAAATGTCCGAATTCAGCAGCAAAAGGCTTCAAAGCATTCTTAACAGCATTGATCACAGGAGTGACAGCTGAGAACACTTTTCGCAGGTTGTCGTAGATCGGATCGGCAAACAGCTGACCAATACGTCCAAGAGCAGCGTGCATGTTATCAAGCGCACCCTCAAACGTCTTTCCTGCTTCCTTCGCATGAGCACCAAAGGCTTGGTCCATTGCAGTGTAGAAAGTCTGGAAGTCAATCTTACCCGCCGAGACCATCTTACGAACATCGGCCTCAGAAACACCCAACTGCTTGGAAAGTGCTGCCGCAGCATTAATACCTCTCGAGGAGAACTGAAGCAACTGTTCTGACATCAAGCGACCGTTACCAGCAATCGTGGTATAGATCTGACCCACATCTTCGAATGAAGAGCCTGTCATAGCCGCCATACCAGCAATAGATCGCAAAGCAGTCGTCATTTGCGTTCCGGCCTTCATACCAGAAGCACCGAATTGGGCGGCAACAGATGCCGCAGCATCCAAACCGAAGGCGGTTCCATCCACAGCCTGCATGGCTGAGTCCATAGCCTTGGTGACGTCAATGCCTAGGCCTTGGAACTGGAACTTCGCCTGCTCAATTGCTAGTGAGCGACGCTTACCACCTTCGATAATTGGTCCAAGGATGGCATGACCCATCCGCTTACCGGCATCGATCGCTGCATTGGTCATCCGCGAAATGACATTGAACCATACGACACCCATGGCGCTGAAGTGACTAGAGACGTTCTGGACGTTATCGGCCATGCTCTGCAAACTGAAGCCATCGGCTGCCTTCTGCATGTCTTGCATGCCCTTCTCGGCTCCGCCGAACTTCAGGGATTCCTTGAGTTTGTCGAGCCAACCAAGCGTTGACTGAATTCCTTGCTCGAACTTGTTGTTGTCGAACTTCATTTCAACAACGCGATTGTCAACCGAACTCATGCTTGCGTCACCTCCTTCCATACAGCGTCAGCAATCTGATCAAATATCGGTCGGATGGCAGGATTGATGTAGTCAACACCCTGCACATAGCCTCCGGTACCAGTCGCGTGACCGTATTGGAGGAGTATAGCGATGGGTCGCCCAGCAACGTCGTTATCGTTGGTCCAGGCAATGGTCCATTTACCATGCTTCTTCGTAACTTCAAAGTTCCATGAGGATGCTGTCAAACCGGAGTCAACGGGCGTGGCATTGGCGAGCGCTGCTACACCCTTTCGCCCATACTCCTCAAGAGTTGAGCGGATGTCGTGACGTGACATATGGTGGAGAAAATTCTCTGTATTACTAAAAGAACCCTTTGAGTTAATCGTAATGGGCTGATACATCGAACTTCTCCTTCCATTTTGACGTTATCCGAAGACAATGGCAATCATGTAACCTTGGAGACCTGCGCCACCTGCTTGAGCAGCACCAGTTCCTGCCGCAATACCACCACCGCCACCGCAACCATATCCAGTACCCGCTCGACCGGTGTTAGCGGAGTTTCCAGTCAGACCTTGCGCTGGGGGCTGAACACCAAGGGGGCATGTACCACCAATGGTAGAGACTGCTGTCGTGGCAAGACGATATCCAAGTGTTGCAGGACCACCAGATTGCGCTAGAAACACGGTAGAATCCTGTGAGGTGACAGTTCCACTAAATGCAACACCAGCGGCAGTTCCCGTGCTGGGCCCACCACCAGGACCACCAGGCCCACCGCCGAGAGTTACGTGTGATCCAAACTGACTAAGCCCACCATCAACCCCAGTATTGTTACCAGCCGACCCTCCGGCACCACCCAAACCAATAGTAATGTTTTCTGTAGAAGCAAGCGAAGTTGATGGAGCGTAACCCTCGGCGTAAGCCCCAGATCCACCTCCACCGCCAACTGAGGTATTTCCTGCCGTAGATGCAGCGCAACCACCTCCGCCTCCACCGCCAGCACAAATGCGATATAAAACACCGGTTAGCGATGGAAATTCCACGAAGGGCTGCCATGCAGTCGTTCCCACCACAGCAAATCGCTTAACACCAAGAATCTTCTTAGCGCCGACAGCCGTCGTCAATGCGTTAACAGAGTTCTGAAGTGTAGTAATACTTCCAGTGTTTGCAGCAATTTGTGTGTCGTGCAAATTGATCTGATCACGCTCTTCGTTGTGTCTGGTGGCGTGTCCCGGATCGCCAACGTTAATGTTTGGTAGAGCCATCACGCCTCCTAAACGTATTCTTCAACAATATCAGTAACCGGATCAGACCAATCAAGAATTTGTTGTGCTGACGGTAAGAATGGGTTTGTCGCGCCAGTCCCATAGAGCCAACCTTCAACCACTGCAAGCTCGGCGGCTGTAAAATATGCCGAATCCAGCATTATATGGGCTGTCGGACGAAATCCAGGGAATTCCTCGGGAATGCTTGTAAGATCCCATGTGAAATCCATAACACTGACCCCATCGGTCAGTGTTGCTTCCTTGCGATCCGATGGAGAAACTTGCTGGGTATACAAAATATGAATTCTATACCCAAGTTGTTCTGTCATGGGATTGGCATACTTGGTCCTGAATGTCAAACCAAAGGCTTGTTTTTGCTGGTCATCAGAATATGCCCCATCAATGACAGTAGACACCATTCCGAGAGCACTCTCAAATGCATCTGGATAGGTCCATGCTGACAAAGAACCAAGAAACTCACCAATAAGTTGCATCTCATGAGTCTTAACACCATCGAGATAGATTGGCTCCGTCGAGTCTTGAGAATATCCCTCTTTAAGACCAGTCAAACCATTCCACGGTATACCAGTTTGGTAACCGAAAATCGGATCTTTCAAATATAACACACCCCGGTCGATTCCATACTCATACACTCGATCCTCGGGGGCGTCCCAAAGGAGTCTAGCCATTCCATCCTCCTTCGTTTACAAACTTATGCACGCTGAAGTGATCTTGCCATGGCTGAACCGACGAGTCCATTACCACGGAAAGTCAAGTGGCCAGAACCATCCTTCACCAGACCTCGATCAACCGTCATTTGGTAATCACCAAGAAGGTTCCACCAGTCAAACAATGGAACATCCAATGTATCAGCAAGATCATAGTATGCTGATGCGAGTGGTCGCCATTTAGCGTCAGTTGTCCAAGCGTCGTTAAATCGATGCGCTAGGATAAAAGCAAAATCACTATTTGGCCACATGTTACGAATGGTTGTCATTGCGGCAGACACTGTAGCTGGTGTGGCTCCGCCAGAAATATCATTAGTACCAAGACCACAAAGAACCAAATCTGGCGCTGTTTTACCTACCGTAACACAAAGGTTATTAGGTTCGATAAAGACACCATAAGGAGTGTCTTGAACGCCTGGCTGATTCTGCCAAGACTGGTTGCCCGTTCCAGAAGCTTTGGATCCAGGTTGACCGATGTTGTGAATGATCATTGCATTTGGAAGATGTAGTGATGCTCCAGACGGCATGAACAGTTTCCCAGCAAGTTTGTTCGTAAACTTAATCGTCTTCGTAGCTGCGAATCCTGAGATGGAGGCTTTCTTCCAACCAGCAGGACCATTGCAATTAACGGCGAGGAAACCAGGACCACTAACTGCACCATTGGCCGACATTTCAAACTGGGCACCATCGGCAAAATCATAATACCATACAGAAGCCGCAGTACAATTCTCGTCGGAGATCATTTGAAAGTATGAACCAGCGGTGTTAGTGTAGATAGCGGTCAAGCCACCCGCAGAAGTCCATCCCGAACTCCATGTCATTGTGGTGTCGAGCAACGAACCGGAATTTACTCGAGTAAATCCAGGGACCTTACGAGCAGTTGAAATATCTGGGTATAGGGAACGACGAAGAAAGCCTGGCCAAGCGAAGATATTAGCCCAGTTGATGCCGCCTCCGTTATCGGCCGTAACTGTCGATGTAAGTGAATCGCCCATAACAACAATTTCAGCTGAAATATTACCTTGTCCTGAAGCTGAGTTGTCGATTGCTAAACCAGTGCGCTGACAATAATCAGCACTCTCCACACCACCCATAGCAGCACGAAAACGACGAAGGTTACTGGGCTTTCCGTTATACATAAAACCGTCGAACGGATTCTTCCGGACACCAGCATAGGTAGGAAGTTGGGCACCCTTAACAAGGGTTTCGAGGTCGTTGATTGCATGACGCTCAGTGTTGTGGGCGGCCACATGGCCGTCACCGGTATGGACATCGGGTAGAGCCATGATTCCTCCTAGAGTGGTTCAGACAAAGGTTCAGTAATTACGTTGTTGGCAAGGATTCCAAGATCAATTGGAAATTGCATTGTTGGATCAAACCCATCGTAGCCGTAAAGCTTCCCTTCAATGTCGGCCATAACATAAGGGTCGATCTTACGGGAATCTAACACAATATGAGCTGTGGGACGCCCAGGGGAGACATCAATGGGAACACATGCCAGATCAAACGTGTAGATAATCGGATCGATGGTATCTGATTGGGTAGCGAAACCTCGTCCGGTCGGAGTAGCAAGACAGTTATACAACAAATGAATCTTGTAATAGTCCTCTCCGACAAGGTTCCGATAACTCAAATGAAAACGGGCCCTTGGTTGGCGCGTAAGAATCAAACCCTTTTTGATTCTAGGCTCTCCTGTGTAATTAGCCAAACTTTGCGGATATGTAACGAGCGAAAGATTAGCTTTGAAGTCTGTGTTGGCGATGTCTTGGTAATACTTCTTACCATCAAGATAGTACTCCCCTTGCTCTCCACCATTGTGGCCTTCAGTAATGGAGACAATACCATTCAGAGCAACACCGGGGGACTTTGTCGCCGGGTAGATAACCCCATGGTCCAGCCCGCTTTCATAACTCTTCTGTGGAGCCCAAACAAGCTTCGCCATGGTACCTCCTATCCCTTACTGTTGAGTTGTGCTCGACGTTGTGCGTTCAAATCACGCTGCTCTTGTGCGGCCTGACCTGGCGACTTCTTCTTCGGCTTCTCACTCTTGATATTGCAAATCTTGATGAGATTGAAAAGCCGATTCAAATGCCAAGTCTCACACGTGAAAGGAATTTGATGAACGACCATCCAATAATAGATCAACTCAGCGGTGATCTGCTCTGAGGCTGGTCTAGATGGTCGTTTAGGTTCATTGAACCATGTTGCTGACTCTGGAGACTCAATGTAGTTTCCAATAGCCTCAACGTTCTCTGCGGAAAGAGCTCGATAGACATCATCAGGAACGCCAGAATTCAGAGTCATACATTTAACATACGTGAGAATCTCTTCTTGCGTCTTATCATCCTTAGCAAGGAAGGGACGTTTGTAAATTGACTCCCATTTTGACAGTGAGACCAGAGAATGCTCGAGCTCAAGAACGAAAGACTCAGACTTGCTGAATTCTTCTTTCTCGTTGTCAAACCATTCACCGCCTTCGACGGTAATTGTGAGCATTCTCTGGTCTCCTATCAGATTGGCTCCGTTATCGGTTCGGTGATTACGGAGTGGTAGGGAAAAGCGCAATGACTGCATCCGGAAGCGGAAGCATTGCGTCGGCCGTGGCCGAACCGTAGAGCTTCTGCTCAAGAGCAGCCAGGTCATCCGGGTCAACCTTGGTGCTGTCGATCGTGATGAGCGAGGTCGGCTTCATACCCGTCACAGCAACTGGCGTCGTGGTAATGGCCCAGCTGAAGGCAATAGCCTCAGGCGAGTCGTTGACCGTGGCGTAAGCCTTCTCTGACGGAGCCGCGAGGCAGCCGTATACGAGGTGAAGCTTGTAGCCGAAATCGGTACCATCGACGTCGTTACCCTTCAAGGTACGGTAGCTGAAACCGAACTGCTTGCGGGCCTGCTGGCCGACCTTGAGACCCTTGGTGGGCTCAGCCGTACCATCACACACGCCGAACTCGTCGGGGTACGTGTAAGCCTCGATCGTCGCGCCGAACTGCTCGGCCGAGAGGAGGTTCAGGTACTTGATGTTGTCAGCGTACAGGGGCGAGGCTTCAGCACCGGAAGGCGACTCGGTAACGGTCGTCAGACCATTCCAAGCAACACCCTTCGGGTAAGCACCCGTTGAATCCTGCACGTAAAGAACTCCGTGGTCAACACCGGTTTCGTAAGTACGCTCGCCAGTCTTGTCCCACACCAAAGGAGCTGGTGCCATGGTTACTTCCTCCTAGAAGTAGAGTTGGTAAATGTCATGATTAAGATTGTCGCTTGCAAACCACCGAATATAGGTAGTCATAGGCAAAGCAGCAACCTTATCGGGGATTCCCGAATCGGGATCTTGATCGATCACTGTAACCAAATATCGCCGAGTATTGCTATACGGCAGGTTGTCAGCGAACTTGGTTTCGGCAAAGTCGCGGTGGTAAACGATGCAAGGAAATTCCATCTTCACATTCGCGGGTGGCTGAAAATATACCTTCGGAGTGATGGACTTCAGAATTGCATGAAGCTCACGTTGTCGGCCGAGGGCCATTATACACACCTCCCAACCGCAAGAGGAGGCGGGGTGCCTGAACTTCTACATCTGAGACAGTCCAGAGCGACCCCGCCCACTCAATATAGCGAATGGCAAAGAAATGTTCATTAGCATATGCATCTGCGACGATGCTGATCGAGTTGTTCACGGTGATATCCGCGTTGACTTCCTGATTCTCGCGGAGTCCTCGGGTGTTCCGGACTACATCGCCAAAATATGCATGCTCTGTAATCTGGTCTTTGAAGACTCCAGAATCAGGCGGGTCCTCAACAGACTCACCGAACCCAATCTTACCGTAGAACCTTGCCATCAGTGACTACGATCAGGGACCAGCAGGAGCGTCCTTGAGGACGATCGCGGAGTGGTACTTGGTGAGAGCACCGCTGGAGCGGCCTTCCATCAGGTACTTGTACTGGTTGTAGTCGATGTCGAAGTCATCGAACATGTTGATCTCGCCGCCCTTGTCGGTACCCAGGGTGTAGTCCTGGAGGTTGACAATGACGCCCTTGACGGTCGCACCCGCACGGGCAACGACGGACTCGGGAACATCGATGATGTCGGAGACACCCATGAGCTGAGCAACCTCGGACTTGTTGGCGTACAGACGACGACCCAGGGTGTCCTTCTGGAGAAGGATCTTGTTGAGCAGCTTCTGCGTGGTGAAGAGAACCGGCGAACCAGAACCCTCGTAGTCAGCCATCGCGTTGACAACCACGTCAATCAGCGCGTCCGGAACCCAGCCACTTGCGGTCGAGTCATACGGAGCCGGAATCGCGTAGAACGGGTCGTCATGAGCAATCGAGCGGATACCGGGGCCCGAGGAGGCGCCAGCCGGGTCGAGGACCTTGTCCGGGTTGTCGACAGCGCGACCGTCACCGAAGAGGACCGCGCCAGCGATTTCCTCGTCCAGCATGAGACGCATCTCAGCCTTCAGCCACGCAACAACATCCAGATCCGTGATGTCGATGATGTCATCGCGGTCCAGCTTCTGCTTCTTGTAGATCGTGCACGGGGTGGTCGAACGCTTCGCGAGAGCGAAGAACTCTTCCTTCTTCAGGTTGCCCTTCAGGTAACCCTTGGCACGAGCGTCGTCGGCAGTGATGTCGGCAAAGATGCTCTTGATGCGAGCGAACGGGCTGTGCTTGGTCGCGTCGAGGACCTTAGCAACCCAGGCGGTACGGCGCTTGACGAACTGCGGGTCGTTCTCAACGCTCTTGGCGTCGGGGAACAGCAGGTCGATGTTGCCGATACCATACTCGTCAGCGTGAGCGAGCAGGGATGCCTTGAGCGAACCCATCTCAGCAGCGTCTTCGAAGATCGTCTTGATCTGCGAGTGTGACAGCGTCGGACGGTTCTGCACGGCGGTGTCGCCGTTGTTCTCAAAGACGTTACGGGACATGTCTTCGTTTCCTTCCTGGTGTTCGAGGTTCTCTTCGTCCTCGTTGTCGTTCTCTTCTTCCTCAGAATCGTCGGAGTGCGAAGCTGAGTTGTTGGCGTCGGCTTCCTCGAGGGCAGCCCCAATCATGTAGTGGACAAGGTCCTTCTGCTCGTCCGTCAGGGTGTCAAAGACTTCCTGAGCGGTAGCGTGCTCCAGATCTTCTTCCTCTTCTGTTTCCTCGTTCTCCTCTTCCTCTGACTCTTCGCCGTCGGCGTGAATGAGGAGGCCGGTGTAGATCACTGCCTCATCTTCAAGCGTCTCGAACTCACCGTCAGAGTGAGCAAGACTGACGTTCTCAATGAGAGCGCCAGGGTTAGCTCCCGCCAGAACAAGAGAAACCTCACGGATCACACCGTGAAAGACCTGCTTGCTCTTCTCGACGAGCTGGTTTGCGTAGATCGAAAGACTGTTGATGTCCTTGTGCTGGACCAGTGCCTTCGCGTTCTGCGCAGACGGAGTTCCGTTGAAGTAGGCAGTGCAGTACACGCCTTCCTTACGATTCTCCAGAACAGCGTGACCAAGAACGTTCTCCGGATTCTTGTGACCATGCTGCCAAACGAGCGGTACCTGCATCTGGTCCTGGTGCTTGAAAGCATCAGGCATGATGGTACGGCCGTCGGTGCACTTAAGACCAGCCTTGGTGGCCCACCCAGTGAAATCGGGTTCCATTTTGACTGTTCTCCTTCCTGTGTGATCAACGGCCGCTAAATGCCGTTTTTCTTCTTGTAGGCAGAAATTACCTTGTCGTAACGTGCTGCATCTGCTTTCGAAACACCCTTACCAGTTCCAGTGCCCTTCTTGCGACCCTTTCGTGGTTTATGGGTAACGGCAACCTTTGTAGCAATGCGGTTCCGCTCAGCCAACGATTTCGCTTTGTAGTCGGCTGCACTCTTCTTCTTTGAAGCCGCATATGCCGACTTCGCCGCGGAGACTGCTGACTTCAGATCAGAAGAAACTTGAGCAACCGCCTTCTTCATGTCAGAGTGTTGATCTCCACGAATCTTCTGCATGTTACCAGCGTGACTCTTCAGCCACTGTTTCTGCTGTTCATAGGTCAGACCAGAGGGGACGGTAGAACCCAGCCCACCCATCTTCTTATCAGCGTATTGCTGAATCTTGCTCGAGATGGCTGACGCTTTCTTCTGTGCTCCCGCAACCAAACCTCTCAGATTGGCTTCATGGGCTGCTTTGGCTTTGAGTTGTGCGGCCTTCTGCTGTCCCTTAAGCTTGGCTGAGCTGTTTCTCCACGTTGCTCTTTGCAAATCTCCACGCAATTTTGGCATGGAGTTCGCATGCGGCTTCCGAAGATCTGGGCGTGTCTTGGGGTACCCTTTGAGCTTCCTTGTCCGCATGTAATACTCATGTGCTTTAGCTGGATTGTAGTACGGATTGGCGAAGTGCATGAGCGAGTTCTCGAGGAACTCATCCATACTACCCATCCTAACCAGCCCCAAGAATCTGATCGATCTGAGCCATCAGGTCATCAAAGATCTTGTTCATCTCAGCATCATGAGCGGCTTGTGTGGCTGCATCTGGTTGAGATGTGTCGACCTGAGCGTTCGGATCTTGCTGTGTTTGATCAATTGGGGTTCCATTTTGATCCGCAACAGCTGGGTGACTAGACTGATCGTATTGTGGCATGTTGCTGTTGACCAACTGATCAGCCTTCGGGTCCTTCGATGGCTTCCAACCGATGGCCTGACGGATTTCGTTCGATGTCGCAATCTCATTACGAGTGAACTTGTCCGCGATGTCAGCAACCTGACTGATCGGAACCAACTTGAATGGATCACGGAAGTACAGAATCGTTTGACCCTGAGTCCGCGCCGTCTTGGTCAAGAACTTGCGACGCATCTCCTCAACAACAGCACGAATCAATGGCTCGATCGTTCGGTTGTAGTAGTTAATCATGGTTGCCTCATCGGCAGTACCATTCATAACCTCATCTGTCAAACCGAGTTGTGTGTAGAGCAGTGTCGTCAAGTACTGAACCTGAGAGAGAAGCTGATTCTCTGCCGGTCGGTTCAACTGAGTAATACGCTCAGTAGCATCAGCATAAGCAATACCATACTTGGAACCACTCAGCTGCGCCTCGATGTCCTGAGTTCGCTGTTGAGCCTGCTGCTTGCGCACATCAGACTTCACTGTGTAAGGAAGCTGGATGATGATGTCAAGCTTGCCAGAGGAAGAAGCCTTGTCGACCTGGTCCAGAAGATTCAACTTGTGAATCAAGCGCTGAAGAGTCGAGTTTGGCTCGTTCATGATGGCATACAGCGGATTCTCGACAATACCAACGATCTTCTTGTCAAGAGTGATCTCTTGGCGCCGACCGAGATTCTCATTGTAAACGCTGACGCGCACCTTCTTCGGATACCATTGGACAACGTTACCGACCCGCATACTTTGAATATCGTAGCTGCCTGTAAAGTTCGGATTCAGTGTCGTCTCGACGGGAACGAGCGCAATCACACCTTCATCAAGAAGAGTCATGATGGCATCAAGGCGGAAAGCAGAAGCAGCCTGATCGATGTTTGCTTCGAGAGTCAAACAATCATTCAAGCCGGACTGAATTTCCTCTTGATACCTATCCTCGTCATCAACACGGCTGTGACGAATATCGATGGAGGTAAAGTCGATTCCAATTCGTGTGTAAATCGAGGCTAGAAGCGAGCGTTCCGAAGAATATCGCAGCTTCGTTCGATCGGGACGATTAGAGGAACCTGGACCTGACGTTGCATCGTAAAACCGATTAGCACCAGTGAAAGCACTCCAAGCGTGCTTCAGTCTGGATCCAAATGTTGCCATGTTACCTCCTTCCTATTCGAATGCTTCCTTGTTGAGTTTCCAAGCGATCCACGCATCCATCAATGCAGATACGTTATCGATCTTCTCTTCCTGCCGCTTCTTTAGAAGCTTTCGGTTTCCATTTGTATCTTGGATAGTAATCGCATTACCCATTGTGAAAGACATAAGCGTCTCATCGAAGATCAACATCCGCTCTTCTGCGAGGTTCTTAAGTTCGCCAAGAGGGACTGATTCCGTCTTAGCGCCCTGTATGACTTTCTCGATTCCGAACGGGCCGTTCTCTTGTTCGTAACGCGTGACGAATTCCTTAGCGTTGTAAGGGTCATAACCAAGAGCACGAACGTCGTATTCCTTCTCAACGATGTGCGCATCGAGATCATCATACACCTCCATCATGTCGAGGACAGTACCCTCCAACACATGGAGAGATCCCTCCTGAATGAACTCCTCATACTTCTGACGCATAGCTCCAGGGAGCTTCATCAAAGTCAGAGAGGTGATGTAGCTACGAGTCTTGATTCCGAACTTCCCATTCCGAAGAGGGAAGAGGAAAGTGAACGCACAGAAGTCATCACCTTGTGAAAGGTCCGCGCCGAGGGCACAGGGCATCTGCCAGTACTTTCGAGCAGGATGCACAAGAGTTTCTTCATACGTGAAGAAGTAGGTATAGCCCTCCATAGGGATTCCAAACCGCTTTGCCAAGATGTCATTGCGAGTAGCAGGGGCGTTCTCGGCTCGTTCAACGTCTCGGTGGTAGGTCTCATAAGACACCGTCTTTCCAAGGTTCGGTTGAGCTTTGATCCACATGGCGGGATCAGCGACTTCCTCGATCTCATCCAGCTTGTAATGCCAGATAGAGACCTGAGGGGCTTGGTAATCACCCTTAAGAATGTTTTGAAGTTCCATTTTGATCGTATCGCCTGCACCGTTTCGAACAGTTCCCTCAGAAGAGATAGCAACGATCAAGTAGTCGTCAATCTTCGAAGCGCCCTGCTCAATCGGCCCAATGACATCCTCACGAACATCGCCAGACAACCATTCGTCAACCGTGTTCACCTTGGTACGGAGTGACTGGAGCTTATCGATGGACATTGGTCGCACCTCAAGAATGGACCCTGTCAAGAAGTTCTCGATACCCTTCTTCGTGGGTACGAGCTTCTGTCGAAGAGCTCTGTTACCAGTAGTGTTCTGGATTGATCCCTCGGTGAGGAACTTGAAGAGTGGTCCGCGGGCGCGCACGATGGCAGTGCGAATCGGAGACATTACCTCGTCAGCCTGCTTCATAGTAGGAGCAACGGTGATCTGGTGGGTGGTTGATGTGTCAACGTTGAGGAAGTAGCTTTGAAGACAAGAAGCATACATGGACTTGGCTGCTCCTCGAGCAACGATCAAGTATTGCTTGTTAGTCAATCGACGCTTGATTCGCTTGTTGACGTATCGTCCACCATGGTTGTCTTCCGATGGGGTATAGACTGAGCGTTCCTCGAAGATGTACCACCCGAAGATCTGCTCAGCCCAAAGCTTGAAGGTAGGAAGCAAATGAAGGTCTTCACCATCAGTCAAAGTGAGCTCATTCTCACAGTACTTGATGAAACCGTTGATTGCATCCTTGTCGTAATAGACATGAGGATTGGCGATGAGCGCGTCGATGCGGTTCATCTCCATGGTGATCTCTCGGTTTACGGGAATATCGCCATTGATTACTGCCTCACGAAACTGACCATAGTAATATGGTACGGCTGTGTTGGACAGCGCCATCGCCAATCCTCCTTTCTATTTTGAGCTAAGAGCCCATTGCCTTCTTAACCTGCTTACTCACCTGCTGATTGGCAAGTGAAGTCACCTGCTGCTTAGCAATGTTGAGAAGAAGATCTGACGCGAACTTCTGACCAGCATTCTGCTTCTTGGTGTTCTTGTGGCGGTCGTACTGTGCCTCAAGATTCATCCGATTCACAAGATGCTGAAGCTCTGCGTTTGACAAAGCATGTGTTCCGTGCTTCTTGATCTTGGCCTTGGCCAGGTTAGCCTTCATCGCATCTTCAGAGACGGGAGAAACTTCCTTTTCACTCTTCTTGCTTCGGCCAATC
>JASLCW010000268.1 GCA_030151765.1 Marmoricola sp. | reverse complement strand
CTTCTCGCTCCCCATCGCGAAGGAGCCGACATGAGCGCGGCGACGAGGCGGCGCCTGACGGGCGGGTTGCTCGCCGTCACCGTCACCGTCGTCCTGTCCGCCTGTGGCGTGCCGGCCGACAACCGGGTGCACGTGATCGACCCCAGCCACGTCCCGCAGCCCCTGGTCGCCCCGCCCACACCCAACTCCCGATAGCGCCTGACGTCGCGCCGAATCCCGGGCTCAGATCTCGAAGGGGTCTCCGCGTCCGACAAGACCCGCGCTCTGGGCTTCAACCGACGACTGGCCCGGACTCCGGGCAGACGGTTGCCCTCGATCGTCTCGCCAGGACCGTTCCACCAGCCGCGTGAACGCGACGATGCCTCGATCGAGGTACCGCGCGCGGATCGCCGGGTCGACGAGCTCCCCACCCGAAGTCATTGCATCCTCGACCGCCGCGGCGAAGGCATCAGGGATTCGCTCCAGATAGTCGCGGCCGACCTCGAGAAGCCACTCCCGGTCGACCCCCAGATCGTCGGCTGCGTGCAGGATGTTGTGAGCGCCGATGTTGCGCAGCCGATATTCACCACCAACCTTCATGGCGAGCTTCCCCTTGTAGAACACCCGCTCAGGGTCGAGTAGGAGCACACCCGAGGTGACGTCGTAGAGCGGAGCCAGTCTGGCGCGATCGCCCGCCACCAGAAGGCTGTAGTTCTTCGCGTGCGCGTCGATCCCGGCTGTCAGCCAGTTGTAGACCTGGGCACGTGCGAAGAGATCGCGAGATGCTCGCTGATCACGCGGATCCAGGCCCGCGATCAGTTCGGCGATGACGCCCGGCCCGGGGCCGCGATCGCCTTGGTACTTGTTGCGTCGACTGACGGCGAACACCTGGCAGAGGTCTTCCTGGTGGAAGCGCCGCGTGCCCCCGTCGGTGATCAAGCGGTCGTATCGCCCGACGACCAGCGCGGTCTGACCGTCGAGATGCTCGAGTGCGACCGGAGCGACGGGCAGACCGAGATGGTGTGCTGCGCGCATGGAGACGAACTCGGCGATGTCGGCGGCGGGAAATCTGGTGACCCCCACCTTGAGGATGTGCGTGCTGGCGGTTCGTATGTCAACGAGCATTTACATTCGGCGCAATGTAAGCGATCGCAGACATGTGATCGGAGATCCTGTTCCCTACAGACCGCTATCCGATGGTTCCGATCGAGGGCAATGCCTCAGGTCGCCGCGGCGCCGACCGATCAGGAGGGGGACAGTCCAGGACGGACTGAGCGGGACCACGCACAAGGACGGTGCACCATGATCACACTGACGCGACTCTCCGGGTCGATGTTCGCCCTGAACTCGGACCTCATCGAACGCGTCGACAGCACCCCCGATTCGGTGGTCACCCTGGTCGACGGCACCAAGTACGTCGTCCGCGAATCCCTGGCGGACATCGTCGATGCCGTCCGCGAGTACCGCGGCCAGATCGTGGCCACGGGAGCACGCCTCGCGGAGGCCGAGGACCGGGAGTTCACCGACCGCGTGCCGCTGAGCGAGCCGAGGCATTCGGCATTCCGGCTCGCGGCCGTGGGCAACCAGGAACAGCGCTGATGGACCCGGCAGGCGTCCTGGGCATAGGGCTCGGGCTGGTCGTCATCGTCGGCGCGAATGTCATGGAGGGCGGAAACCCCGCCAGCCTGATGCTGCTTCCGCCGATCATCCTGGTCTTCGGCACGACCGTCCTGGTCAGTCTCGCGGGCGGCACCATCGCCGATCTGAAGCTGTCCCTGAGAGCAGCCAAGACATCCCTGACGGCGAAGGTGTCGCCCGCGACCGAGGTCGTCCCGACCGTCGTCGAGCTGGCCGAGAAGGCCCGCCGCGAGGGCCTGTTGTCCCTCGAGGACCAGCTGCGGGACATCGACGACCCCTTCCTCGTCAAGGGCGTCACGATGGCGGTGGACGGCACCGACCCCGAGGAACTGCGCGACATCCTCGAGTCCGAGGTCTACGCGAAGCGCCAGGAGATCAAGCAGTCCGCGAAGTTCTTCGCCGATGCCGGCGGCTACGCGCCCACGATCGGCATCATCGGCACCGTCATGGGCCTCGTCCACGTGCTCGAGAATCTCGCCCAGCCCGAGGAGCTCGGCCACCTGATCGCCGGCGCCTTCATCGCCACCCTCTGGGGCGTCATGTCCGCCAATGTGATCTGGCTGCCCATCGGCAACCGGATCAAGCGCGTCGGCGAGCTCGAGTGCACCCGGATGGAGATCGTCATCGAGGGCGTGGCCGCCATCCAGTCCGGCTCCAACCCGCGGGTGATCGCACAGAAGCTGCGCGCCCTCCTCCCCGGCAGCACCGAAGAGGCGGCGTGACATGGCCCGCCGGAAGCGTCGTGAGCCCGAGGAGGAACACGGCAACCACGAGCGCTGGCTGGTCACGTACGCCGACATGATCACGCTGCTGATGGTGCTCTTCATCGTGATGTTCGCAATGAGCACGGTCGACCAGAAGAAGTTCAACCAGCTCCGCAACGGCCTGATCCAGGGCTTCGACGGCAGCGCCACGCCCAGCGTGCTCAGTGGCAACACCTCGATCCTGCCCGACGAGGGCAATTCCGCGGCCCAGGCGATCGTGCCCTCGCTGCAGACGGCGAGCCTGACGCCCCAGCAGCAGAACCAGGTCGACAAGGCCGTCACCCAGCACGACCAGAACCAGCAGGCCGCCCGGTACGCCGAGGCCGTCGCCGAGGCCAATCGGCTTCGCGAGGTCCTGGCCCGGGTGGAACGTGCGCTCCGCAAGCACGGCCTGCAGAACGACGTACGGCCCGAGATCAACGACCGTGGCTTGGTGCTCAGCCTGGTCTCGCGCCACGTCGTCTTCGACTACGACCTAGCCACCCTCACCCCCCGCGGACAGCAGGTCGTCGACACCCTCGCGCCGGTGCTGCGGGACATCCCGGACCCACTCGAGATCGACGGCCACACCAACCAGGAGAAGGTGAAGCCCAAGTACTTCCGGACGGACTGGGATCTCTCGGCTGCCCGTGCCGCGACCGTCCTGGAGCAGCTCAACGAACGGGACGGCATCCCCGGCAGACGGCTCACCCTGTCCGCCTTCGGGCACGAGCGGCCCCTGTTGCCGCCGTCGAAGCCGGGATCCCAGCAGATCAACAAGCGGGTGGACATCGTCGTCCTGACCACACTGCCCAGTCAGACCCGAGCACTTCTCGCCAGCGCTGCGCGCGGTGAGTATCCGACGGGAGGAAAGTCGAGATGAGTGTGACCGCAATCAGCAAGCAGAACCGCCGCGGCGATGTCGAGCAGACGCCCGACGGGGCGGCCCCGGAGTCGGGCGGCAAGAAGAAGAAAGTCATCGTCGTCGTCGCCGCGTTGCTGCTCGTCGCGGGAGCGGCGTACTGGTTCGTGCTGAAGCCCAAGCCCACCGGACCGCCCAAGCCCGGCACGGTGGTGATGATCGACCCGATCCAGGTGAACCTGTCCGGCGGTCACTACCTCAAGATCGGCATCGCGCTGCAGCTCGTGAAGGGCGCGGCGACACCCGACACCGCGAAGGCGCTGGATGCGGTGATCTCCGAGTTCAGCGGTCGCGAGATGGAGTCGCTCACCCAGCCGGTGCAGCGCGACAAGCTGAAGAAGCAGCTGGCCACGACGCTGGCGACCAGCTACGACCACGACGTGATGGGGGTGTACTTCACCGACTTCGTGACGCAGTAGCTGTACAGAATTCGCGGAAGTTGTTCCGTAACTGCTCAGGTCGGCCCGCCCAGGGCCGATTCGGGCAGCGTGAACCACCCTGCGAGCACGCTTACCGGCAAGCCGGGCGCCTCCGCGCGCAGTCGACGGCGCGAGCGTGCCGCCGAGGCGGTCCCCTATGACTTCCGGCGACCGATCCAGCTCTCCCGCGAGCACTCCCGGATCCTGCAGATCGGCTTCGACGGCTTCGCCCGCCAGGCGACCACCGTCTTCACGAGCTCACTGCGCACGGTCTGTCAGGTGACGCTGGAGTCGGTCGAGCAGCGCAGCTACAGCGAGTACGTCGACAGCCTGGGTACGTCGACCTATCTCACGATGTTCTCCGCCGACCCGATGCCCGGGCTCGGCGTACTCGAGATGCCTTTGCCGGTCACGATGACCTGCGTCGACCACATGCTCGGCGGCACCGGATCGGGGGTGCAGCCCGTCCGGCCGCTCAGCGAGATCGAAGAGAGCGTGATCCGCACCTTCGTGGAGCGGCTCCTCGCCGAGATGCGCTACTCGCTCAGCGCGATCGCCGCACTCGAGCCCGTGGTCGCGGGCATCGAGTACAGCCCCCAGTTCGCCCAGGTGGCGAGCGCCGCCGATGTGATGATCGTGGCCACGCTGCAGTTGCGGATCGACGAGCACAGTCACCGGCTGACCATCTGCCTGCCCTTCGCAGGGATGCTGCCGCACCTGGTCGCGGCCGCGGCACCGGCTCCGGTCTCGGAGCGCGAGCGCGCCCACCGTGTCGTGGCGGCCCAGTTGCTGCAGGAACGCTTCCAGGACGTGCCGGTCGACATCGCCGTCCGGCTGCGCAGCAGCTCGCTGCAGCCCGAGGAACTGCACGACCTACGTCCCGGCGACGTGATCTCGCTGAGCCACCCCGCCTCCGCTCCTCTCGACGTCACGGTCGACGGGGCAACCTTCGCCCACGCCACCCCCGGAGCCCAGGGACGGCGCCTCGCGGCGCTGATCGTCGGCGCGCCGGTCTCTGATGAGGAGAGCCCCCGATGACCGAGACCTCCGTCGACACCGCCGTGATGCAGGAGCAGATGCAGGCGCGGGCCGTCGCCGTCGCGACCGCCGCGGCCGCCGTACTGCCGTCGGTGCAGCCGCTCAGCCCGGCCGGCGCCCAGCCGGGCGGCCCGCATGTCGCGGCCGCCTTCGCCGGTGCCGCCGTCGCCGACCTGGACGGCGCCGTCGTCGGGCGGATCGGCCTGCTGGTCGCCGCCGACCTGGTGGAGGCGCTCGCGGCCAGCCCGATCCAGGGCCTCGATCTCGCCGCGGCCACCCAGCCCGCCCTCGACGCTGCCGCGACCGCGCTCGGCGGCAATGCCCGCGCGGCCCGGACCGTCGAGCCCGGCGCCGTCGCCGACGAGTTCGCCGGCAGCTTCACCGCGGTGCCGCTGATCGGCACCGGGATCGCCGCAGCGGTCCTGGTCCCGGACGACCTGCTGGCCGCACCCGCGGCTCCCGCAGCCGCCGCAGCCCCGGTCACCCCCACGACCCCGTCGGTGCCGGCACCTGCCGCGGCGCCGGCACCGGCGGGCGCCATGCCGGCCGCGCCGGCCGCCGGTCGCGGCATCGAGATGCTGCACGGCGTCGTCATGGACGTCACCGTCGAGATCGGCCGCACCCGGATGACCGTCCGCGACCTGCTCGCGCTCACCCCGGGCACCGTGCTCGAACTCGACCGGGCCGCCGGCAGCCCTGCCGATCTCCTCGTCAACGGCCGCCTGATCGCCCGCGGCGAGGTCGTCGTGGTCGACGAGGACTTCGGCCTGCGAGTCACCGAGATCGTCGACGACTCGACCAACTGACCAACAGGACCCGCCATGCTCGCGCTGACCATCCGGCTGATCGCCTCCCTTGCGGTGGTGGTCGGCCTGATGCTGCTCCTGGCCCGGTTCACCGGTCGCCGGATGCGGGGCTCACGGGGCTCGCTGGTCCAGGTCGTGCATCGCCAGCCGCTGAGCCGTACGTCGGGAGTCGCCGTCGTCAGCATCGGCGACCGCGTGCTCGTCCTGGGTACGACGGAGCAGAACGTCAGCCTGATCACCGAGCTCGACCCCGAGGTACTCGATGACGCCGACCTCTTCGCCCTTCCCGGCGCGGATGAGTTCGGCGGACTCGACGACGCCGGCATCCCGCTGGAGATCCCACTAGACACCTCTGTCCCAGTCGCGCGCAGCGCGGGCGGGAGCCATCGCGGCACCCGTCGCCGCGCACCCGAGGGCGGGACCGCACTGTCCGGTTCGATCCTCTCCGCGGACACCTGGCGCCAGGCGGTCGCCGCCCTCGGGCGGCGAGCCTCGTGAGCCGGATCGCCCGAGCGCTCGCCCTCGCCTTCGCTGCCGCCATCGCCGTGCTCTGCCTCGGCACCGGGGCTGCCTCCGCGACTCCGGCGATCCCCCACGCACCGACGGACCCCACCCCGTCGGCCGGTCCCGACACCGGCCCCCAGGGGCCTCGGGGTCCGAACACGACCCTCCGGCAGCCGACCGCGCCCGTCTCACCCGGCGGCAGCGTCAGCGTCGACATCGGCGGCCTGGCGAACAAGCCGAGCACCTCGGTGACGGTGATCATCGCGCTGACGCTGCTCTCGCTGGCACCGGCGATCCTGCTGACCTGCACCAGCTTCACGAAGATCCTGGTGGTCCTCGGCCTGACCCGCAATGCACTCGGGCTGCAACAGACCCCGCCCAATCAGGTGCTCGCCGGGCTGGCGCTCTTCCTCAGCCTGTTCATCATGACGCCGGTGCTGTCGACCATCAACCACGACGGCATCCAGCCCTATCTGCACGGCACCAAGACCAGTGCGCAGGCATGGAAGGACGGCATCGAGCCGCTGCACAAGTTCATGATCAAGCAGACCGGTGACGACGAGCTCCAGCTGCTCACCAATGTCGCGCACCGGGACCTGCCCGCGGACGAGACCGACGTACCGATGACGACGCTGGTGCCCGCCTTCATCCTCAGCGAGCTCAAACAGGCCTTCATCATCGGCTTCATCGTCTTCATCCCGTTCCTGGTCATCGACCTGGTGGTGAGCGGGGCGCTGATGGCACTGGGCATGATGATGATGCCGCCGGTGATGGTCTCCCTGCCCTTCAAACTGCTGCTCTTCGTGATGGTCGACGGCTGGGCCCTCGTCATCAAGGCACTCGTCTCGAGTTATGCGACATGACCGACACGACGATCATCCACATCGCGATGCAGACCATGATGGTCGCGCTGAAGCTGTGTGCGCCCATCCTGGTGACCTCGCTGGTCATCGGCTTCACGATCTCGCTCTTCCAGTCGATGACGCAGATCCAGGAGTTCACACTCGCCTTCGTTCCCAAGCTGATCGGCGTCGGCATCGCGCTGCTGATCTCGGGCAACTGGATGCTGCACACCCTGATCACCTTCACGACGCAGCTCTTCGAGCAGATCCCCTCGTTCCTGCACTAGGCCTGCCATGACACTGACCGTTGAAGGCATTCCGCTCATGGGCTATCTGCTGGCCTCATTGCGGATCGTCGCGTGGCTGGCCGTCGTACCGCCCTTCTCCACCAGGGGTGTTCCGGCGATGGCGAAGGTCGTCCTGGCGCTGGGGCTCGCGTTCACCGCGACGCCGACCCTCACGACCTTCCCCTCCGGTACGCCGGAACTCCTGATCCTCGCGCTCACCCAGGTGGCCATCGGCGCCGCCATGGGCTTCGTGACGATGCTGCTCTTCGCGGCCGTCGGTGCGGCAGGCAGCATCGTCGACATCTTCGGCGGCTTCTCGATGGCTCAGGGCTTCGATCCCTTGGGGATGAACCAGAGCACCGTCTTCGGTCGCAACCACCAGATGCTGGCCACGACACTGCTGCTGGTCAGCGGGGGGCACCTGATCGTCATCGGCGGCCTGCTGCGCAGCTTCGAGGTACTGCCCCTAGGGAAGGCGCCCGCCCTCGACCAGCACACGTCCGTGCTGACGACCGCTTTCACGATGTTCTTCGTCACCGCCGTACAGATCGCGCTGCCGCTGGTCGCCGTCCTCTTCATCGCCGACCTCGGACTGGCGCTGCTGACCAAGGTGGCGCCGCAGCTCAACGCGATCAACGTCATGTTCCCGGCGAAGATCGGCCTGACCCTGCTGGTCATCGGTCTCACCCTGCCGGTGCTGCCCGGGGTCATGAGCCATCTGGTCGGCCTGGCCAACCAGGCGATGGCCGCGCTGGTGGGTGGCTGATGGCGAGCAGCAGCGGGGAGAAGACCGAGAAGCCGACACCCAAGCGGCGCAAGGAACTTCGCAAGGAGGGGCAGGTCGCGCGCACCCAGGAGCTGGGTGCCTGGTCGGCGATGCTGCTCGCCGTACTGACCGTGCCGATGCTGATCGGCCACGAACTGGGCCGGCTGGGCGAGCTGCTCGAGACGGCCTTTCGGAGCACCTCGAATGCGACCGCGGCGACGGACCTGACCATGCTGGGCGAGGCGATGCGGCACGTCTTCTTCGTCCTGCTCGCGCTCGGCAGCGGCGTCCTCGTCGTCGGCGTCTCCGGCGCGCTCGCGCAGGGCGGCTTCTATCTCGCCACCAAGGCGGTGAAGCCGAAGCTCTCGAAGTTGAACCCGCTCAACGGCGCGAAGCGGATCTTCGGACCCCAAGCGCTCTGGGAGGGCGCGAAGATGCTGCTGAAGAGCGCGCTCGTCGGGCTCTTCGTCTGGGGTGCGATCAAGGCGATGTTGCCGCTGACCGGCGGGCTGATCCCGATCCCGACGCTCCTCCATGAGATCTCGGGTCGCGCGCTCGCGCTGTTGCGCTCGGTGGCGCTCGCCGGACTGGTCATGGCGGCTGCCGACTACGCGATGGCGCGGCGACGCATCGGCAAGCAGACCCGGATGACCAAGGACGAGGTCAAGCAGGAGCACAAGCAGGCCGAGGGCGATCCGCACGTGAAGAGCGCGATCCGTTCGCGTCAGCTCGCCGCGGCACGCAACCGGATGATCCGCGATGTGCGCGAGGCGGACGTCGTACTGGTGAATCCGACGCACGTCGCCGTCGCGCTCACGTACGACGCGGAGAAGGGTGCCCCCCGGGTGGTCGCTCGCGGCGCCGGCGCCATCGCCGCCAAGATCCGCGAGGTCGCGACCGAGGCCGAGGTGCCCCTGGTGCGCGATGTCCCGCTCGCCCGCGCGCTCTACACGTCGACCAAGGTCGGCCAGGAGATCCCCGCCGAGCTCTTCGCCGCCGTCGCCCAGGTGCTCGCCTTCGTGATCCGGCGACGCACGCTCGGGCAGCACGGAGGCCAGCACCGGAGCCCGCGCACCGAGGACGAGTTGCCGCCGACCCTGCCCGCCGGGCGGCGGCGGGCATTGCCCGCGGGGAAGGGCTGATCCGCTGGTTGCTTTTCCGTCGGGGGCGCGGATGGCTGCTCTTCGGGGGCACGAGGCTGCTCCTGGCCACGCGCCGTTTGGCGGGTCACGGTTCGTGGGTGGTCGCCGAAAGCGGCAGCGCCGGGGAAGGTGTCGATCACACATTTCACCCACCGATCACACAGAACAATGTGTGATCGGTACCCAAAACGTGTGATCGAGCGCCAGAAGCCAGCCGTGACCCGGGAGCCCACCGCGCCCACGACGAAGAAACACCAACCTAGCGAACTCCCCGAATTCCTCAACCCCGCTCAGCCCCCGCCGATAGGACCGGCGACACCAGGACGGAGTCGAGCCTGCGCCAGGGAAGGTGCGCCGGTGGAATGCGCACGTCCTGGAGGGATCGATGGGGTTGAAGCGGCTGACCCAGCTGGGTGTGCCGGTCGGCATCGTGCTGATCGTCGTGATGCTGGTCGTCCCGCTCCCCTCCGTCCTCCTCGATCTGCTGATCGCCTGCAACATCACCGGTGCGCTGCTGGTCCTCATGGTCGCGATGTTCGTACGCCGACCGCTCGACTTCGCATCCTTCCCCGCCCTGCTGCTGGTGATGACGCTCTTCCGTCTCGCCCTCAACGTCAGCGCCACCCGGCTGGTCCTGCTCGACGGCTTCGCCGGCAAGGTGATCGGCACCTTCGGCCACTTCGTCGTCGGCGGATCCCTGATCGTCGGCCTGATCGTCTTCGCCATCCTGCTGGTGATCCAGTTCGTGGTGATCACCAACGGTGCCGGTCGCGTCGCCGAGGTGGGTGCCCGCTTCACCCTCGATGCCATGCCCGGCAAGCAGATGGCGATCGACGCCGACCTGAACTCCGGACTGATCGACGAGGACGAGGCCCGCCGCCGTCGTCACGAGGTCCATGCCGAGGCGGACTTCTACGGCGCGATGGACGGCGCCTCGAAGTTCGTCAAGG
>JASLCW010000444.1 GCA_030151765.1 Marmoricola sp. | reverse complement strand
CGAAACGGGGGCGCTCAGTGCACCCGGGCCGTCACCGGCTTGGCGAAGGAGAGGTTGAAGACCTGGTCGAAGGCGGCCGCCTGGATGTACAAGGTGCCTGGGCGCAGGCCCTTGACCTTGCCGCGCGTGTGCCAGCGCCCGGATGAGCCGGTCACGGCGAGGAGCGGCCGGGCCTGGGACTTCTTCTCGGTCTTCTTGCGCGAGCTGGTTCCCTTGAGCCACTTGTGCTTGCGCGCGTCGTAGGTCCACCAGATCGCGCCGCGCTTCTCCATGACGAAGACGAAGACCTGAGCCACGCCGCTGCCCGTGTCGGAGACGGTTCCGCGGACGACCTGCCACGACTTGGCCCTGGTCGGCGCGGACGGCTTGTTGATCTTGATCCTCGGGCCGCTGTTGTCCTCGAGGACGCGGACGGTCGGCATGGTGATCGTCCGGACATTGTCGAACTTGTCGGCGATCAGGACCTTGGGGGTGAAGGTGCCGGCCTTCGTGTAGCGCAGGTCGAAGGTCTGGCCCTTGGCCCAGTCCTTCGCGCCGGTGCCGTCGCCCGGGTCGACCTTGCGTGAGGCGATGTCGGATTCGGCCTGCTTCTGCGTGATCACGAAGATCGCGCTGAACATCGAGTTGAAGTCTTCGCTGTTGAAGTCCACCGTGAGGTAGCCCGACCTGCGATCGATCGTGTAGACGCCGTTGGGGGCGGTGACGTCGGCCTCGGGAGTGTCGAAGGTGGCCGTCGCGGCTTCGGGGTTCGCCACCCCCTTCGGAGTGACCGTCAGGCAGTAGCGGGTGGTCTCACCGAGGTTCGCGAGGGTCGCGGCGTAACTGGTCTTCGGCGCGGTCACGTCGGCGAGGTCGTACTGGTTGTTCGTGTCGCAGTTCTCGTCGAGCACGCGCACGGTGTAGCCGCTCGCACCGGCCAGAGCGTCCCACGAGGCGCCGACCTTGTAGGCGATGGTGCCGCCCGGTGCCTGGGTGACGGTGGTCAGCGTCAGCCCGGTGACCGAGGTTCCCCCGACGGCCTGTGCCGGAGTCAATGAGCCGAGGGAGAGGGCCGCCGTCACGGGCAGCAGGAGCAGAGCCGAACGCACCTTCACGGATTTCCTCCGAGTCGTAGAGAGTCCTCGGAGTGTAAGGGGAATGCAGCGACCCCGCCGGGAAGTCGCCATCTTGTGACAACTTCCGGCGGGGCCGGCGTACCTGCTCAGAGGTCGAAGAGCGAACCCGAGTTGAAGTCCTTCTTCGGCTCCTCGGCCTTGCTCTCTGCGGCGGGGGCCTCGTCGGCCTCCGGAGCCTGGGGCTCGTCGGCTGCCTCCTCGGCTGCCTCGGGTGCTTCCGGCTCGGGCTCGGCCTCGGCGGCCTCGACCGGTTCGGGAGCGGCGATGTCGAAGAGCGAGCCGCCGCCCAGGTCCGCGGCCGGCGCGGGCTTCGTGGCCTCGGCCGGCTTGGCCTCCGCGGCCGGTGCCGGGGTGTCGAAGAGCGAACCGCCCCCGAAGCTGTCCGCCGGCTTGGTCTCGGCGGGCTTCGGCTGCTCCGGTGCCGGGGTGTCGAAGAGCGAGCCTCCCGACGCGGCGGGCTTGGCCGGCTCCGCGGCAGGCGTGTCGAAGAGCGAACCACCCGAGGACGCCGGAGCCGCGGGTGCGGCCGGGGTGTCGAACAAGGAGCCGCCGCCGGAGGCCGGAGCCGATTCCGCCGGGCTGTCGAAGAGCGAGCCGCCGGCAGCCGGTGCGGCTGCGGGTGCCTCCGCCGGAGCGGCCGGCGCGGCCGCGGCAGGGGCTGCCTTGGCCACCGGGGTCGCGGCCGGAGCCTTCGCCACCGACTCGCCCTTGACCGAGGCGAGCAGGAGCTGGGCGACGTCCATGACCTGGACCTCTTCGCGAGCATTGCCGTCGGCCTGCTCGGCGGTGAGGCCGTCCTCGATCATCACGCGGCAGAAGGGGCAACCGACCGCGATCTGGTCGGCGCCGGTGGCGACGGCCTCCTTGGTGCGGTTGACATTGATCCGCTCGCCGATGGTCTCTTCCATCCACATGCGGGCACCGCCGGCGCCACAGCAGAAGGACCGCTCCTTCGAGCGCTCCATCTCCGCGAGCGAGGCGTCGGGGATGATCTCGAGCAGCTCACGCGGCGGGTTGTAGACCTGGTTGTGGCGACCCAGGAAGCAGGGGTCGTGATAGGTCAGGGTCCGCTTGCCGCCGTCGGGCGCGGCCACCGGGGTCAGCTTCTTGTCGCGGACGAGGCGGTTGAGCAGCTGCGTGTGGTGGATGACCTCGAGCTCGAAACCGAGCTGGCGGTACTCGTTCTTCAGGGTGTTCATGCAGTGCGGGCAGGTCGAGACGACCTTCTTGACCTTCATTTCCTTGAAGGTCTCGATGTTCTGCGCAGCCAGGCCCTGGTAGACGAACTCGTTGCCGGCGCGGCGGGCCGAGTCACCGGTGCAGGTCTCGCCATTGCCGAGGACGGCGAAGTCCACCTCGGCGAGGTGGAAGAGCTCGGCGACCGCACGGGTCGTCTTCTTGGCGCGGTCCTCGTAGGCGCCGGCGCAGCCGACCCAGAAGAGCCACTCGGCGTCGTCCATCGACTCGATGTCCTCACCGAC
>JASLCW010000376.1 GCA_030151765.1 Marmoricola sp. | reverse complement strand
AGCTGTTCCCCGGAGTCTTCCTCTGGGAAAGCCCGCACGGCATCCGCTTCCTGACCTGCCAAGGCCAAACGATCAACCTCAACTGATCCCCGCACACTCGATCGTGCCCGCGTTGTGCCCTGCTGGCTGCTGTGCCGCCGATCGCAGTCACCTGCTCACCACAACCGGCGGCACGAGCTTGCCCCCGTCCCACACCCGTACGTCGACCCGCCGTCACGGTCTACCAGGAGACCGCCAGCCCACGTCGAAACCGCGCGGCTACTCCCCCGACGACTCCGGCGACGCCCGCGGCCCCTGCTCCAGCAGCGCAACGAAGCCCGTCTCGTCGAGGATGGTCAGACCCAACTGCTCCGCCTTCTCCGCCTTCGAGCCCGCGTTGGCACCGATGACCACGAAGTCGGTGTTCTTCGAGACCGAACCCGCCGCCTTGCCACCGCGGCTGAGGATCGCCTCCTTGGCGGAGTCGCGGCTGAAGCCCTCGAGGGAGCCGGTGACCACGATCGTCAGGCCTTCCAGCGTGCGTACGACGCTCTCGTCCCGCTCGTCGGCCATCGTGACGCCCGCGGCCGACCAGCGTTCGACGATCTCCTGGTGCCACGCGACCGCGAACCATTCCACGACGGCCTCGGCGATGGTCGGGCCGACGCCCTCGGCGGCGGACAGCTCCTCCAGCGTGGCCGCGCGGACGGCCGCCATCGAGCCGAACTCCGCGGCGAGGGCGCGCGCGGCGGTCGGGCCGACGTGGCGGACGGAGAGGGCGACGAGCACGCGCCACAGCGGCTGCTGCTTCGCCGTGTTGAGATTGGCCAGCAGCTTCTCGGCGTTGGCGCTGAGCTGGGCTCCGTCTTCGTCCTTCTTCGGCGCCCTGGTGAAGAGCGGCGCTCGGCGGAGACCGTCGGCGGTGAGGTCGAAGACATCCCCCTCGTTGCGGATCACCTGGGCCTGCAGGAGCGCATCGGCGGCCTCGTAGCCGAGACCCTCGATGTCGAAGGCGCCGCGCGAGGCGACGTGGAAGACCCGTTCGAGCACCTGCGCCGGGCACGCCTCGTGATTGGGGCAACGGAGATCCTTGTCGCCCTCCTTCTGCTGCACCAGCGGCGTCTCGCACGACGGGCAGGCCGTGGGCATCACCCACTCCGGCAAGCCTTCCGGACGGAGGCCGAGCACCGGGCCGACGATCTCGGGGATGACGTCTCCCGCCTTCCGCAGTACGACGGTGTCCCCCGGCCGGACGTCCTTGCGCTTGACCTCGTGCCCGTTGTGCAGGGTGGCCCGTTCGACGGTCGAGCCGGCCACCTTCGTCGGCTCCATGACACCGAAGGGCGTCACCCGACCGGTGCGGCCGGTGTTGACCTCGATGGCGAGCAGCTTGGCGTTGACCTCCTCCGGCGGGTACTTGAAGGCGATCGCCCATCGCGGCGCCCGTGAGGTGGAGCCGAGCCGACGCTGCAGTGCGACATCGTCGACCTTCACCACGACGCCGTCGATCTCGTAAGGCACGATCGTGTGCCGGTTGGCGCCGGCATGCTCGATGTAGGCCTCGACCTCCTTGAGCGACGGGACCACCTTCACCTGCGAGGAGATCGGCAGGCCCCAGGCCGCGAGCGCCTCGTAGGCGTGCGACTGCGCCGTCGGCTCGAAGCCCTCGCGGGCGCCGATGCCGTGACAGACCATGCCCAGGTCGCGCGAGGCGGTCACCCGCGGATCCTTCTGGCGCAACGAGCCGGCCGCCGAATTGCGCGGGTTGGCGAACATCGCCTTGCCCGCCTCGGCCAGCGAGGCATTGAGCTTCTCGAAGGCGGCGACCGGCAGGAAGACCTCGCCACGCACCTCGACCAGCGCCGGCACCGGGAAGTCGGCAGTACCGGTCAGCGTGTGCGGGACCGCAGCGATGGTCTTGACGTTGGGGGTGACGTCCTCGCCGGTACGACCGTCACCGCGCGTGAGGGCGCGCACCAGGCGGCCCTCTTCGTAGAGCAGGTTGATCGCGAGACCGTCGACCTTGAGCTCGCACAGGTAGTCGGCGCGCTCGATGCCGTCGCGACGCAGCCGCGCCTCCCACGACTCCAACTCCTCGACGTTGAAGGCGTTGTCGAGGCTCTCCATGCGCTGCAAGTGGTCGACCGCGGTGAACTGGGTCGAGACCGCGCCGCCGACCTTCTGCGTCGGGGAGTCCGGCGTGCGCAGCTCGGAGTGCTCCTCCTCGAGGGCCTCGAGCCGTCGCATGGCCTTGTCGAAGTCCGCGTCGGACAGCGTCGGATCGTCGAGCACGTAGTAGCGCCAGCGCGCGTCCTCCACGATGTCGACCAGTTCGCGGTGTTCCTGTCGGGGATCAAGCTCCGTCACAAGGCACATCCTGCCCGGTCGGACCGACAGGACGAAGGGGAGGATGGACCCGTGCGCGCCCTTCAGACCCTCGGCAGCCCCTCAAGCCCGGCCACTCCCCTCCGCGGCGTGGTCCTCGCCCTGCACGGAGGCGTCGAGCACTCGACGCACACCGTCGGCGTCCGCTCCGGCTCCTGGCGTCGCGCCACCGTCCTCGCCCGCGCGATCACGCCCTCGCTGGTGGCCGCCGGC
Organism: Marmoricola sp.; assembly: GCA_030151765.1. Lineage (GTDB taxonomy): Bacteria > Actinomycetota > Actinomycetes > Propionibacteriales > Nocardioidaceae > Marmoricola. The sequence continues at coordinate 5,284 of JASLCW010000376.1, read as the reverse complement.
GTCGCCGTCCAGGGGCTGCGCTATTCGGTGCGCGGCTGGAATGCGGAGCTGGCGGACCCCTCGCCGCTCGCCGATGCCCGATGGGCGCTCGAGCAGGTCCGTGCGGAGCATCCCGGCGTCCCGGTGGTCCTCCTCGGGCACTCGATGGGCGCCCGGGTCGCGCTCCACGTGGCCGCCGACCCCGCGGTCACGGGAATCGTCGGCCTGGCGCCCTGGTGGCCCGCCGACGATCCCGTCGACCCCCTGGCCGGACGCCACGTGGTGGCCGCTCACGGCGACCACGACAAGGTCACCAACGCCCGTCACACCCGGAAGCTGCTGGACCGCGCTGAGCCGGTGGCGGCCTCCACGTCGTACGTCGACATGGGCGATCTCGGGCACTACATGCTCACCGGCGTACGCCGGTGGAACCGGGTCGCTCGCGACGGCGTCCTCGAGATCCTCACCAAGAGCTCCGAAAAGGACTGATCCCGCACCCCGGGATCGGGGCGCGGGACCAGTCGCTGTTTCAGCGGATCAGAGCTGCGATCCGTGGTCGGTCGCCGGCAGGTAGTCGGCATTGCCCACGTAGTTCGCCTCGTATCCGTTGGTGATGATCTCGCGGAGGACGTTGACCACCGAGCTGGAGCACTGGGCGAAGCCCTTGTTGTCGGTGACCGCGGTGCACACTCCGACGACATCGCCGCCGGCCACCTTGGTCGTGGTGAACTGAACGGTCTGGCCCGCCAGCGGCTGCCCACCGAGACCGCGCACGGTCGCTCGCAGGTAGCCGATGTGGATGTTCAGGTCGCCGTCCTTGACACCGATCAACTGCTCGGCGGTCACCGTGCTGGCCGCGCGGTCGACGTTCACCGTGTACGGCGCCGAGGTGCTGGTCGCGAACGAGCCGTCACCGCTGTACGTCGCCGTCACCGCGTGACCGCCACCGTGCCAGCCGGGAACCGTCAGGCTGGCCTTCTGGCTGCCGTCGACGGCCGCCAGGTTGGCGGTACCGAGGACGGTGCTGCCCTCCTTGAAGGTGACCGAGCCGGTCGGGGTCGAGCCGGCCGGCACCGCCGGCGCGACGGTGGCCACGAGCTGGGCCGAGTCACCGAAGGTGATCGGGTTGGTCACGGCGGTCACACCGGTCACGGACGGGGCATTCGCGATCGTCTGGGCGACCGAGGCGGTCGTCCCGTCGAAGTTGAAGTTGCCGACGTAGACCGCCGTGATCGCGTGCGTTCCCTGACCCAGCGTCGACGACACGAAGGTCGCAACGGAGGAGTTCAGGCCGGAGGCACTGAGACCGCCCGCACCGAGGAAGACGCCGTCCTCCCAGAACTGGACCAGACCCGAGGGGCTGCCGGTGGCCGGGGCCACGGCGTCGACGGTCGCGGTGAAGGTCACCGGAGCGCCGTAGGCAGCCGGGCTGCCGTCCGTGGTCACGTTCATCGCGGTCGCACCCTTGGCGACGTTCTGGCCGTTGCCCTGGTCGAGCGAACCGACGCTCGACTGGAAGTTGGCGTCACCGCTGTAGGTGGCCACCACCTTGTACGTTCCGGGCGAGAGCGACGCGAACTTGCTGCTGACCGCGACACCGTCGACGACCGCCACCGGCGTACCGAAGGGCATGCCGTTGATCGTGAAGGTCACCGTGCCGCCCGGGTCGCCGACGGCCGGAGCGACGGGGGTCACCGTGGCGGTGAACTTGACGCTCTGGCCGGACTGGGCCGGGTTGGCCGACGAGGTCACGACGGTCGAGGACTGACCGCGCTTGACGACCTGAACGACGGAACCGTTGCTGCCGTTGAAGTTGCCGTCACCGCTGAAGGTCGCGGTGATCGCGTGCGTCGACACGGCCAGGTCGGACACCGTGATGGAGCCCTGCTCGCCCGTGCTGGAGTCCACGTCCACCGTTCCGAGGACATCGGAGCCGTCGGTGAAGGTGATCGTTCCACTGGGGTTGCCCGCACCCGGCGCCAGCGCGGCGACGTGGGCGGTGAAGGTGACCGGCTGGCCGATCACCGAGGGCGAGCCCGAGGTGGTGACGGTCGTCTTCGACGCGGCCTTGTTCACAACCTGCGTGGCCGTGTCGTTGGTGCCCGCGATGAAGTTCGGGTCGTCACTCAGGTAGACGGCCTTGATGGTGTGCGAGCCGACGCCCAGTGTGCTGATCGTCATGTCGGCGACACCGTTGTCGAGGTCGACGTAGGTGTTCTGGCCGTCGACGACGAACTTCACCGCACCGGTCGGGTGACCCGTGGCCGGGGCGATCGCCGAGACCGCCGCATGCAGGGTGACCTCCTGGCCGAAGACCGACGGGTTCGGCGACACGGTCAGAGCGGTCGCCACCTGGGCGGCCGCGACGTTCTGCGTGTACGACGCGCTGCCACCGGCGAAGTCACCGTCGCCGCTGTAGTTGGCGGTGATGGCGTGGGGACCCACGAGGAGACCGACCTGGTCGGAGGTGGCGTTGCCGCCGCCGTCGACCGGGACCGGCGAACCGATCTGGTGGCCGTCCGCGTAGAAGGTCACCGTGCCGCTCGGGTTGCCCGCACCGGGCGACACCGGGGTCACCTTGGCGGTGTAGGTCAGCGGCTCGCCGCTGACCGCCGAGGCGTCCGAGGTCGCCAGAGTGACGTTGGTGTCGGACTTGTCGATGCCCTGGGTGAGGGTTGCGCCCGAGCTCGCGGTGAAGTCGGCGTCGCCGTTGTAGGTGGCGTCGATGTCGTGGTTGCCCTGGTGCAGGTTGGAGATCGTCACCGAGGCGTGGTTACCCGTCAGCGGTACGGCGGTGCCGTAGGGCTGACCGTCGACGTTGAACTGCACGGCGCCCGTCGGGCTGCCGACACCCGGCGCGACCACGGACACCGTGGCCGTGAAGGTCACCGCCTGACCGAACTTGGTCGGGCTGCCGGGGCTACGGGTCAGCGCGGTCGTCGTACCGGCCTTGTTGACCACCTGCGCCTTGCTGGCGGAGGTGCTCGGCTTGATGTTCGCGTCGCCGCTGTAGGCCGCGACGATCGCGTGCGAACCGGTGCTCAGGGTCGACGTGCTCGAGCTCGAGGCGTTGCCGCTCGCGTCGATCGCGACCGGAGCACCGAAGTTGTTGCCGTCCACGGTGAACTGCACGGTGCCGGTCGGGGCATCCGTGCCCTCGGTCGCGGCGACGTGGGCACTGAAGCTGGTCGCCTCTCCGTGCACGACGGCATTCGGAGCGGCCACCGTGGTGCTGCTGGCGTCCCGGTCGACGGTGATCGACGCGTTGGCCGACTTGCCGACGTAGTACGCGTCACCCGCGAAGTTGGCGGTGATGGCCGCCGTGCGCGGCGGGCCGCCGAGCGGCAGGTTCGCCGAGGCGATGCCGCTCGCGTTGGTGACGGCGTTGACGCTGCCACCGCCCGGGATGGAGAAGGTGACCGTCTTGCCGGCCAGCACCTCGGTGCCCAGGTTCGGGTCGGTCAGCTTGGCCGACACTGCCGCCGAGGTGTTCTGCGCACCCACCGACGGGCTGGTCAGCACGATGTCGGAGACATTGCTGATCGACACCGCCTGGTTGACCGTCGACGTGCTGTTCGTGCAGTAGAGGAAGCCGGAACGCTTCTGCTCGTCAGCACGCAGCGTGTAGTTGCCGTTCGGATAGGACTGGGTGACGACGGCACCGCTCGTCACCGCACCCGTCGACGAGATGGTCTGGGTCCAGACCGTCGCATTCGCCGAGTTGATCAGAGAGAACTTCACGTTGGGCGAGGTGCCGCTGAGGCAGCCCGTGCCGTCACCGACACCCGAGTCCGAGAAGGTGACGGTGCCCTTGAGGACCGCGCCGGAGGCCGGCGAGGTGATGGCCGCGCCGGCCGGGCCGACCCCCGAGAGGGTCAGGCCCAGCGCGACGGCGGTCACCGCGGTGGCGGAGATCAGCTTTCGCTTCATGGATGATCGATTTCCCTTGTTCATCAGAGGATCCCTGCGTTCCCGGTGCTGCCGACGAAGTTGGCAGAACCCTGATAGCTGACGTTGTAGCCGAGGCCGAGGATCAGCCCGAGGAGCTGGCTGGAGCCGTCACAGGTGGCCACGCCCGAGGCGTTGGTCGTGGCGGTGCACACCGGTGCGCCACCGACCTTGAAGACCACCGGAGCACCGGCGACCGGGCCGAGCGAGGAGCTCAGCTTGGCCTTCAGCTGGCCGAGCGGGAGCCCGATCAACGGGTTCAGCCTGACCAGCGCCGGGTCGGCCGTCAGCGTCGTCGCCCGCTTGGCGACGTCCGCCGTCTTCGCGGCCGAGTCGCTGCCGGTGAAGACGCTGGAACCGCTGTAGACCGCCTTGATCGAGTGCGAGCCGGCGTTCAGGCCGGTGACCTGAACGGTGGCCGCGTTGTTCGTCAACGGAGCCGTCGCCAGGGTGGTGGTGCCCTCGACGAAGGAGACCGTTCCGCCGACCACGCCGTACGCGTTCGAGTCCGGGGTCACCACGGCCTTGAGGCTGATGGTGTCGCCGTACGTCGAGGACGCCGGGGTGATCGTCAACGCGGTCGCCGTACCGACCTTGCCCACCGACTGGGTGAGCGAGTCCATGCCCGTGTTGAAGAACTCGCTACCCGTGTAGGTCGCGGTCACCGTGTGGCTGCCCGGGGTCAGGTTGGTGACCGCCGGCGTGGTGGCCTGACCGTTGTGGATGGCCACCGCGTTGCCGAGCGGCTGGCCGTCGACGACGAACTGCACCGCTCCGGCCGGGGCGTCGGTCCCTACCGCCGTCGAGTCCACCGTGGCCTTGAAGGTCACGCTGTCACCGAAGTTGGCGTTCGGCTTCGACGAGGTGAGGTGCACCGCGACACCAGCGATGTTCACCGTCTGGGTGATCATGTCGCCGCTGGCGAAGTGGGACGGGTCGGGCTGGTAGCTGGCGATGACCGTGTGGTCACCCGGAGCCGGCGAGCCGAAGGTGTCGCTCTCCGCGACACCGTCAGCGCCCACGTCGACCGGGTCACCGACGGCGACGCCGTCCATGTAGAACTGGACCTGGCCGCCGACCTCACCGTTGTCGCTGCCCGCGACCGTCGCCTTGAAGGTGATCAGCTCGCCGTAGGTCGACGGGCTCTTGGAGGTGGTCAGCGTGGTGGTCGTGGCGATGCGGTCGGCATCGGCGAGCACCTTCTGCGTGGCATTGCCGTCGCTGGCTCCATAGCTGTCGTCGCCGGCATAGGTCGCCACGATGTTGTGCGTGCCTGCAGGCAGGTCGTCCTTGTCCATCGTCGCCGTGCTGCCGCCACCCGAGTTCGGTACCAGCGTGCCGGCACCGATCTGGTTGC
>JASLCW010000323.1 GCA_030151765.1 Marmoricola sp. | reverse complement strand
CCGGGCGGAGATCGACAAGATCGAGCGTCGTACCAGCGAGAAGGGCTACACGATCGTGCCGCTCTCGATGTACTTCAAGGACGGCCGGGCCAAGGTCGAGATCGCGCTGGGCAGGGGCAAGAAGCACTGGGACAAGCGCGAGTCGCTGAAGGAGCGCCAGGACAACCGGGAGAAGCAGCAGGCACTCGGGCGGCACCTCAAGGGCATGGACTGACGTGGAGGACGCTGACGTCACCGGCTGGTGGCAGGCGCTCGGGCTACCCGGACTCTTCGACGTCCACGTGCACTTCCTGCCGCCCAACATCCAGGCGAAGGTCTGGGCCCAGTTCGACCAGGCCGGCCCGAAGATCGGCCGGGAGTGGCCGATCCGCTATCGCGGCAGTCACGACGAACGGGTCGCCCAGCTGCGGGCCATCGGCGTACGGCACTTCAGCTCCCTGCCCTATGCGCACAAGCCGGGGATCGCGAGCTACCTCAACGACTGGTCGCGCGACTTCGCCGCCGAGGTCCCCGAGTGCCTGTGGTCGGCGACCTTCTATCCGGAAGCCGGAGTCGAGGAGTACGTCGGCGCCCTGATCGCGGACGGTGTGCAGATCTTCAAGCTGCACACGCAGGTGGGGGAGTTCGAGCTCGCGGATCCGCTGATGACGCGGGCTTTCGGGGCCATCGAGGATGCCGGCACCCCGATCGTCATCCACGTCGGCTCGGGCCCCGTACCCAATGACTTCACCGGCCCTGCCTTCCTGGCGGCACTGCTCGAGCGGCACCCGCGGCTGCGGGTGATCGTCGCGCACATGGGCGCACCGGAGTACCGCCGCTTCCTCAAGCTGGCCGAGCAGTACGAGAACACCATGCTCGACACGACGATGGTCTTCACCGACTTCTTCGACGGGGTCGGTGCCTATCCCGAAGACCTGTATCCGCGGCTGAAGGACTTGCAGCGCAAGATCCTGCTCGGCACCGACTTCCCGACGATTCCCTACGCCTACGCACACCAACTCGACGGCATCGAGCGCCTCGGGCTCGGCGACGACTGGCTGCGCGCGGTGTGCTGGGAGAACGGCGCCCGCCTCTTCGGCGTCAGCCCTGCTTCTTGAGCTTGCGCCAGCCACCGGCACGGTTGTTGGCGATGATCGCGCGGAGCATCTCGAGGAGTGGCGCCCGGGGGATCGGGTCGTTCTCGTAGAAGGCGATGCAGCGGGCGGTGGCGTTGTCGTGACCGCTGGTGATGATGCCGTGGGGGTCGGGCACGATGGCGCCGTCGTACAGGAAGAGATTGAGGTGGTCCTTGGCGCCGAGAAAGGCGCAGACATTGCCCTGTAGTACGAAATAGGGCTGCACGGTGCGCTTGATCGTCTCCTCGACCTCGGGATCGGCCTCGTGGATGAGGGCGCGCAGCTCCCGGGCGAGCACGCACTGCCAAGGGGCCAGCCCGGCGAGATAGTCGTCCACGCGCGGATCGGGAGCGTTGTCAGTCAAGTCCCAGTTCCTCCACCGCCGACCGTACGTCAGTATGGACGAAGTCGTCACCGTTGAAGAGCAGGCAGTCGCCCGTGGTGATCGCCAGGGCATAGGCGAAGCAGTCGCCGAAGTTGAGCTTGGCCGGCGAGCCGGAGCCGCGACCGAAGCGGTGGTGTGCTTCGCGGGCAATTCGCACCTGATCCAGTGTCACCGGTTCGAGCCGGATCCGCAGTTGCTCCACGAGCTCGTCGAGGAGTCCGAGCCCCGATGTCGGCCGGTTGTCGAGAACCAGACAGGTCTCGAGCCAGTTGGCTGCCGACATGCTCGTCGACTCACGGATGACCGCGTCTAGGAATGCCTGACGCTCGGGCTCATGGGCGTAGATGGCGACGAGCGCGGATGAGTCGATGATCACCGGGGCAGGCCCGTCTCGGGATCGTAGAGGTCCTCGATGGTCCTGATCTCGCGGTTCGGATCCACCGGGAGGGCGTCGATCTCGGCGAGGATTCGATCGATCCGCCCGCGCCGGCGTTCTTCGGCGAGTGCCTGAGGATTCTCGCCATAGTGTTCCAGCAATCTCATGAGTGCCTCCTCGATCGCGCCGGTCTGGGTCTTGCCGGTGACCCGCGCCGCCTCCCGGGCGAGCTCGTGGACCCGCTCGTTCTTGATGTTGAGACTCATGGTTACACCTTTCGAGGATTCTCGAATTCTACCGTCCACAGGTGCTGTGGATCACGGCGAAATCGGTGTTGCGCCGCGGGCTGTGCGCCGTACGGTCGAGACATGAGTGACCCGTGGGACGGATTGCCGACCATCACGGACGCCGCCGATCTCGAGTCGTACGGCGTCCCGATCCCCAGCGTGCGCGACAAGGTGCTGCCGGAGTTGAGCGAGGTGCACCGCGAGTGGATCGCCGCCTCGCCGCTGGTTCTGGTCGCGACCTCCGCGGCGGACGGCCGCTGCGATGTCTCGCCGAAGGGCGATCCGGCCGGCTCGGTGCTGGTCCTCGACTCGACCACTCTTGTGCTGCCCGAGCGCAGCGGCAACCGCCGCATGGACGGCTTCCACAATGTCCTCGCCAACCCGCATGTCGGCCTGCTCTTCCTGATCCCCGGCCGCAACGAGACGATGCGCGTCAACGGCGAGGCCCGGATCGTCTCCGACGGCCCCTTCTTCGACGACCTCGTCGTTCGCGGCCACCGACCCGAGCTCGCCCTCCTGTTGAAGGTCGAGGAGGCATTCTTCCATTGCCCCAAGGCCTTCATGCGCTCGAAGACCTGGGAGCCCGGGTCCTGGCGACCGGACGCGATGATGCCCTACGCCGAGATCGCGAAACGCCTGTGGCGCAAGGACGATCCGCCCGAAGAGGTCGACGCCTACTACGCCTCCGGCTCGTACGCCGAGGGTCTCTATCCGGCCAACACTCACGCCGGCTGAGTCCGGAGGCTCAGCCGACCGAGACCACGGACCGGCGTGCAGCGCGCCGGCGGGCGACGTAGCCACCCACCACCGTCAGGCCGATGCCGACGAGAAGGATGGCCAGGTTGACGACGCCGTACGCCGTCACGTCGCCGGCGGGATAGTCGATCGGGAGCTTGGTCGGTGCCTTCCCGAAGGCCCCGTTCCCGCCGAAGGCGCCCGGCTGCCCGGACATCCAGATCAGCAGCACGTCAACGGTCTGGTAGGCGAAGAGCAGCGCGTCGGCGGCCAGGAAGCCGACGATCGCGAGTCCGCGCTGGCGGACGAAATAGCCGATCGGGAAGGCGGCGAGGACGGTGAAGATGATGTTCATGGCGGTCTCCTGAGGGACATCGTTCGAATGCCTCCGACTCTCGCCTGATTCGCCGTCGCCGCACATCGGCGAGAGCGCGGTCGTCGGCGACGGATCGGCCCTAAGTGCCAGTACGCATGCGCCCGGCCCCCACCGATGCCATCATCGGCCGATGGGTGCGGTCCACATGTCGTCGACGACGGCGGCGAGCGGTGTCGTACTGCTCGGTCTCGGGATCGGCGCACAGTCGGCCGACGCCCGGCAGCTGCTCTGGATCTCGACGCTCGCGCTGGTCGCGGTGGTCGTGGGGTGGGCCGTGCTGGCCCGGCGGCCGGACTCTCCGGTGGGCCCGGCCGTGGCGTGGAACAGTGCTTGCGTGGTCGCGGTGATGGTGGTCGACGTCGTGGCGGCCTCGGTCGACGATGAGAGTCCGTTGCCCCTCGCCGGTACCGCCGCGCACTTCTCCGTCGGCTGGTGGCCGGTCAATCTCGTGGGCCTGCTCGCGCTGCTGTTGGTCTTTCCGGACGGGATGAGAGCCGATCGCAGGTGGCGGTTGGTCCCGGCTGCGTACGGGCTCGCGACCCTGACCTTGGTCCTGGTGTTGTGGGATGCGCGGCAGGTCGGGGGTCGGGTCGTCCCCACACACGAGGTGCCTGGATCCTTGGCGATGGCGGTGGTCGCGATGGCGGTGATCGCCGCCGCCCTCGGTGCCGGAGTCGCGGCGGTGGTGCTGGGCTATCGGGACGGCGACGCGCGGCGGCGGGAGCAGCTCCGCTGGCTGGCCGGTGCCGGGGCCACCGTCGTGCTCGCGCTCGCCGCCGGATGGCTGCTGCAGTCGGCGGGTGCCACCCTGACGACGGCCTTCGTCCCGTTCGTGATCGGCACGCTCGTCCTGGTGCCGATCGCCGTCGGGATCGCGGTCATCTGGCACGACCTCTATGACATCGACCGGCTTCTCGGGGAGACCGCCACGGTGGTCGTGATCGCGACGGTGGCGGCTGCGGCCTTCGGTGCGGTCATGTGGACGACGGCCACGCTGTTCGAGGCAGGAGGCGCCATCGATGCCGCTGTCGCCGGCTTCGCCGCCGCGCTCGTCGTACAGCCTCTGCATCGGGTCACCTCACGCGTGCTCGGCCGGGTCCTGGATCGTGATCGCTCGGTAGCGGTCGAGACGGTCCGCGCCTTCGCCGACGATGTCGCCGGCGGGCGTCGCCCGCCCGAGGAGGTGGAGGCGGTACTACGCCGGGCGCACCATGACCCGGGCCTTCGGGTGATCCTGGCCGGTATGGCGGGGGAGTGGCGCGACGTCGGCGGCCGACCGGTGGAGGCCGGCGAGGGCGTCGAGGTCCGCGCTCACCACGAGACGCTGGCCGTCATCGTTCCGACGATCCGGTCGGCGCGCTCCGAGCGCCGGCTGCGCGAGCTCGCGCGTGCCGCGTGGATGCCGATCGAGGTGTGTCGGCTGCGCCGCGACCTGAACGCGGCTCTCGAGGAGACCCGCGCCAGCCGGGCCCGCCTCGTCGCGATCGCGGCGGAGGAACGCCGCCGGTGGGAGCGTGACCTGCACGATGGTGCGCAGCAGCGCCTAGTGGCGCTCGGCATGCGGCTGCGCCTCCTCGAACTCCGCGTTGACCCGGCCACCGCAGCCGAACTGGACGCGGCCGTCGGCGACGTCCAGGCAGCCGTCGACGAACTGCGCAGGCTCGCACACGGCGTGCGGCCGCAGCGTCTCGACGACGGTCTGGGAGCGGCCCTCGCCTCGCTCGGTGAGCGGCTCCCCGTCGCCTACGCCCTGGAGATCGACGACCCACTGCCGCAGCTCGAGG
>JASLCW010000269.1 GCA_030151765.1 Marmoricola sp. | reverse complement strand
CGGCGGCGATCGCGAGCGAGGTCGATGTCGTCCTGGAGCAGGTCTTCGCGGCCGGCGGCGTCGGGCGGCCGGAGCGCGGCGCGCTGGCCGGAGTCCAGGGCCGCACGGGCCGCGACGGCAAGCACACCGAGGCGCTCAGCAGGATGCTCGCCGAGATGCAGGTGGTCGCCCGCGCGCACCCGATGGGGGTGTGGTGATGAAGGCGTGGGAGATCGCGGCAGCTGTCGTCGACCCGGAGCTGCCGATGCTCACCTTGGCCGACCTCGGCGTCCTGCGCGAGGTGACCACGGAGCCCGACGGGGCGGTGGTCGCGGCGATCACGCCGACCTATTCGGGCTGCCCGGCAATGGCCACCATGCGCGACGATCTCGTGCGCGAACTCCGGGCCGCCGGCTTCGCCGATGTCCGCGTCCGCGTCGTCCTCGACCCGCCGTGGACCACCGACTGGATCGCCCCCGAAGGACGCGAGGCCCTGACCAGGGCGGGGATCTCCGCCCCAGGGCCGGCGCCGCGAAACACCGGCCCGATCCCGCTGCGCCTGCTGCCCACACGCCGCTCGGTGCACTGCCCGCGCTGTGGGTCGGAAGAGGTGACGGTGCTCTCCGAGTTCGGATCGACCGCCTGCAAGGCGCTCTATCGCTGCCGGACCTGCCTGGAGTCCTTCGACCACCTGAAGGAGATCTGAGGTGACCGTCACCCGGGATCGTGCCGCGTCGAGGACCTTCCACCCCCTCACCGTCTCGGCGGTCGACGCGCTCACCGACGATGCCGCCGCGATCACCTTCGCGGTGCCGGCGGAGCTGCAGGACCTCTACGACTTCGCGGCCGGGCAGTCGCTCACGCTGCGCCGGATCATCGGCGGCACCGAGGAGCGACGGGACTACTCGATCTGCGCGGCCGCGGGCAGTTCGCCGCGGATCGGCGTACGCGAGGTGCCCGACGGACTCTTCTCGCGCTGGCTGGTGCACGACGTACGCCCCGGCGACCGGATCGAGGTGCTGCCGCCGAGCGGGAGCTTCCGGGCCGACCCGGCGCAGGGCGGCCGGCATCTCTGCATCGCCGCGGGCTCCGGGATCACCCCGATGCTCTCCATCGCGACGACGGTGCTGGGCAATCCCGAAGCACGGGTCACGCTGGTCTACGGCAACCGGACGACGAACTCGGTGATGTTCGCCGAGGAGCTGGCCGACCTCAAGGACGCCTGTCATGACCGCTTCGAGCTGATCCACGTGCTCTCCCGGGAGCCCCGCGATGTCGACCTCTTCTCCGGTCGACTCGACATCGAGCGGCTGCACCAACTGCTCACCCGGCTGGTCCCGGCGAGGCAGATGGATCATGTGTGGCTGTGCGGTCCCTTCGGCATGCTGGCCGGGGCGCGTGCGGTGCTCGACGAGGTCGGTGTCGCGCGGGACCGGGTGCACGTCGAGCACTTCTACGTCGACGAGCCACCGCCCGAACTCCGCCATGCCGATCGCATCGCCGAGGGGCTGACCAGCGAGGTGATCGTCGTACTCGACGGGCGCAGCACGACCACGCCGATGCAACGGGACCGGACGATCCTCGACTCGGCCCAGCAGGTGCGTCCCGACCTGCCCTTCGCCTGCAAGGGCGGCGTGTGCGGCACCTGCCGGGCGAAGGTGACCTCGGGCGAGGTCGAGATGGTGCGCAACTATGCGCTCGAGGAGCACGAGGTGGCCGCCGACTTCGTGCTCACCTGTCAGAGTCATCCCGTCAGCGACGCGGTCGTCGTCGACTTCGACGCTTGAGGAGAGGGCATGGCTGGAGCAGCCCGACGTGATCCCGAGGCGCTGGCCCGTGCGTGCGCGCGGACGATGTGGTCGGAGGACGCGGCCAGCACGAGTCTCGGCATGGTCCTCGGTGAGGTCGGCCCCGGTCGCGCGGTGCTCTCGATGGAGGTGCGCCCCGACATGGTCAACGGCTACGGGACCTGTCACGGCGGACTGATCTCCTCCCTCGCGGACAGTGCCTTCGCCTTCGCCTGCAACAGTCACGGCGTCGTGACGGTCGCCGCGGGCTTCGAGGTGGACTTCCTCGAGGCTGCCCACGCCGGGGATGTCCTGGTGGCCGAGGCACACGAGGTGGTGCGGCGCGGCCGGTCGGGCATCTACGACGTGACCGTACGACGTGGCGACACCGTCGTCGCGGTCTTCCGTGGCCGCAGCCGGTCACTGGGCCGGCCGGTGCTCGACGACGCTTGAGGCATAACGCGCCGCCGGGTGCGGCGTTGTCGCCAGCCTGGCCCCGGTAAATAATCTGGACCCTGTCACGGGGCTCCGAGCACCATGGGCGCGCAGTCGATCCCCTTTCCCGTAAGGAACTCCTCCCACCATGAATGCGCCCACCCCGTCGCGCGCCCGCGCGTTGCTGAGCAGTACGCCGGCCCTCGTCATCAGTCTCATCGCCTTGATCGTCGGCCTGTCGAGTACGGCGTACGCGGCCGGCCTGGCCAAGAACAGCGTCGGCAACGCACAGCTGAAGAAGGGGGCCGTGACCTCGGCGAAGGTCAGGGACCACAGCCTCCGGGCGGTGGACTTCGTCGCCGGGCAGCTCAAGGCCGGTGCCAAGGGTGACCGGGGTGCTCCCGGAGTCCCCGGGGTGCCGGGCGACCCCGGCGCGAAGGGCGATGCCGGTGTGCAGGGCGACGCCGGCGCAAAGGGTGATCCTGGCGTGAAGGGTGAT
>JASLCW010000240.1 GCA_030151765.1 Marmoricola sp. | reverse complement strand
TCGAAGAGGTTGAACTCGATGTCGCGCATGTTGGACTTGTAGTGGCTCATGGACCCACCTTTTCCGTTTCGTTTGGAGCAATCGCGAGGTCCTCGCGAAGGTCGTTGACCGGTCGTTACTCACCGGTAACTTCATTATCTGCCGGTGCTAGCTGCTGTGCAAGCGGAACGACCGCACGTGTGACGCATCTGCCATGTGTCGCGTATCGGACTATCCCGACTGGCTCACGTGACATGCGAGACTTGGGCCGTGCGCGTCTCAGCCAAGAGTGACTACGCCCTTCGGGCCCTGATCGAGATTGCCGTGCGCGATGAGGGGCGTGCGGTCAGCGCGGAGGAGCTCGGCCGGGTCCAGGAGATTCCGCACGGCTTCCTGCAGGCGATCCTCGCGGACATGCGCCGGGCCGGCATCGTGGTCAGCCAGCGTGGTCAGTCCGGCGGTTGGAAGTTCGCCCGGTCGCCCGACGAGGTCAGCGTCGCCGACGTCATCCGCGCGGTCGACGGTCCCCTGGTGAGCGTCTACGGGCTGCGCCCGGAGTCCGTCGAGTACTCCGGCACCGCGGAGATCCTGCAGCTGGTCTGGATCGCGGCCCGCACCTCGTTGCGCGAGGTCTTCGAGAAGGTCACCATCGCCGACCTCGCCGCCAATGCCCTGCCCGGCGAGGTGGTCGCGCTGACCCAGGTCGAGGAGGCTTGGCAGCCGCACTGAGGCCCTTCCGCGATCAACTAGAACACGTTACAGTTTCGGCATGAGTGAGCGCAGCGAGCGAACGATGGCGTTTCAGCCCGGACGCCGAGGGACGAGGTGTCAGGGATGATCGAGTCCGAGTTCATCGACTGGCAGGCCCCCGACGGCGACCACCCGGTACGCCGCATCTCGCAGCGCTCGTACGACGCCGTGTCCCGCAAGGCCAAGGACGAGTGGCTCACGCTCTTCGCCGAGGACGCCGTGCTCGAGGACCCGGTCGGCCCCTCCTTCTTCGACCCCGAGGGCAAGGGACACCGCGGCCATGAGGGCATTTCCGCCTTCTGGGACATGGCGATCGCGCCGGTCAAGATCTTCCGTTTCACCATCCGCGATTCCTTCGCGAACGGCGACTCCTGCGCCAACATCGGCACCTTCTCCACCGAGATGGAGGACGGCACCCTCGCCGACACCGACCTGATCGCGACGTACATCGTCAACGAGGAGGGTCTGATCAAGAGCATGCGCGCGCACTGGGAGGTCGAGCGCACCCTGGCGACCGTCCGCAAGAAGGACTGATCGCCCTCAGTCGGGGTGTGCCGCCTTCGCCGCCGCGGTGATCAGCGCGTCGAGGCCGGGGACATCGCGCTTGCGGCCGGAGACGGAGATCTCCAGGCCGGCCTTGCCCGAGGCCTTCGGGTTGGGCACCCAGCGCCAGAAGTTGTAGCGCAGGTGATGCGCCGCGTCGATGAAGGTGAACCAGATCGCCTGGGGCGTCTGCCTGTAGATCTTGAAGCCCTCATAGTGCGCGTGCCGGAGCAGTGCGACCCGCTGGATCCGCATCTCCAGCGGAGTCTGCACGGGGTCGAGCGCGCGGAAGCGGAGGCTGTAGCCGCCGATGACCGGCTCGTCCTTCGGGTGCCAGCGCACCTCCGTGCGGTCGTCGGCGGAGGTCGGGGTCGCGGTCGGGAGCAGCTGCCCGGCATCGTCGAGGACGGTGGCCGTCCAGCCCGCGGGTACGGCGTACGTCCACGTGGTTCCGGACGGCGCCGCGAGGCTGTGCTTCTGGGTGAGCCGGAGACTCGTGCCCAGCGTCGGCCAGTCGATGTCCGGCTGGATGATCGGCGCAAGGGTCGGGGAGGGGCTGTTCGTAGGCCCGGCGGTCGGGCCTTCGCCCTTGCCTGCAAAGGGATTCACCAGAGCGAGCGTGGTGCCGACGGCTGCCGCCACGACGACGGCGGCGGCACCGATGAGCAGTGGCTTGCGGCGCGACCGGGCCGGGGCCGGCGGCGGTTGGGCCGGTGGCGCCTCGAGGACGGTCGCGGTGGTCGCCTGTTGCGCGCGGGCCACCGACTGGAGTGCCCCGATGAAGGACAGGACATCGGGCCACCGGTCCTCGGGGTGTGGCTCGAGTCCGCGCAGCAGGGCCTCGTCGTACGGCGCGAGCGCGGGATCGATCTCCGAGGGTCGCGGTGGCAGCGTCGGCGCGGCCAGTTCGGCGATGCCGCCCTGCCGCGCGGTGCGACCGGTCATCAGGTGATAGGCGACCGCGGCGAGAGCGTGTACGTCGGCCCGGGCGTCGACGCCGAGTCCCGAGGCCTGCTCGGGCGCCATGTAGGCAGGCGTGCCGACCACCTGGGTGAGACCGCTCGCGTGGAGCATCGCCTTGGCGACTCCCAGGTCCGCGACCAGCACCTCGTCGGCCTCGTCGTCGGAGGTGCGCAGCAGCAGGTTCTGCGGCTTGATGTCGCGGTGGATGATCCCGCGACGGTGCAACATCGACACGCCCGCGCCGGCCTGGGCGATCAGGTCGACGGCGCGCAGCGGGTCGATCGCGCCCACATCGGTCACGGTGGCGAGCGAGCCGCGGTCGGCGTACGACATGACGAAGTAGGGAGTCTGGTCGACCTCGCCGATGTCATAGACGCGGACCACGTGTTCGGAGTCCGCGCGCCGCAGCATGCGCGCCTCCTCGAGGAAGCGCTCGCGTACGTCGAGCCGCTGCGCCCAGTTGTCGGCGAGCGCCTTGACCGCGACGGGTGAGTCGAGATCGTCGTCGTGATAGAGCCAGACGGTCGCGAAACCGCCGGCGCCGATGCGGTCGACACGGCGCAGTCGCCCGAGCCGCACCGGAAGAGTCACCCGGGTATTGTGCCGCACACGGCCGGTGAGCACGCCCGGCCACGGGGGAGGGGAACATGAGCGCCGGTGAGGATCCGGATCTCGACGAGCTGGCCCGGCGGGCCGCGGCCGGCGACCGGGAGGCACTCGAGTCACTGCTTTCCGCGATCCAGCCGCGCGTGCGCCGTACCTGCGGCCGGATGCTGCTGCATCCCGAGGACGCCGAGGAGGCGAGCCAGGACGCGCTACTGCTCGTCGCCACCAAGATCCACACCTTCGACGGGCGCAGCAGGTTCACGACCTGGCTGAACGCGGTCGCCTCCAACAGCGCCCGCTCCACCTACCGGACCCTCAAGCGGAGGTCGGCCGAGCGGGGGTACGACGTACTGCCGCAGACGGCCGATCCGCGCACCACCAGCGTGATCGCCGGCAGTCGGCTCGACCTGCTCGAAGCGCTCGAGGTCCTCGCCGCCAGCAATGCCGACATGGCCGAGGCGCTGGTGCTGCGCGATGTCCAGGAGCTCGACTACGCCGAGATCGCCGCGCTGATGGGGGTGCCGCTCGGGACGGTGAAGGCATGGATCCACCGGGGCCGTCGTACGGTCCAGCCGCTGCTGCGCGTCGACGGCTGACGGTCAGCCGATCTCGCGGTTCACCCACTCGATCAGTGGCCTGAGCGCCCGCCAGTCCTGGCGGACGCGGTCGAGGAGCTTGTCGGTGTGGATGAAGGGCTCGAAGCCGTAGTCGTTGCGCATCACGAGTGACTTGTGGCGGAGCAGGTCGATGCGCGGGTGGTCGGCGTCGTACCCGCGCGGCGAGGTCTTGAGGGTGTCGCCACCGAGCGTGAATCCCTTGCGTTCGAGGGACTTGACGAGCTTCTGCAGCTCCGTGCCGCGACGCTCCTCGTCGATCGCCGTGCGCACGCGCCGGATCG
>JASLCW010000227.1 GCA_030151765.1 Marmoricola sp. | reverse complement strand
TCCACGACTTCCAGAGCCCGTGGCGGCACGCGGCGTACGTCGCGGCCGAGAAGCGCCTCGCGCACATCACCGATGTCGTCCTGGCGATCGGATCCGGTGTCGCCACGGAGGCACTGCAACGCGGCCTGGCCCGGCCCTCGGCCCTGCGGACCGTGGCCCCGGCGGTCGAGAGCACGACGGTCCTGCGCACCGCCTCCACCCGCGACCGGGCACGCGAACTGCTCGAGATCGACCCCGCGGTGCCCCTGATCGGTACGACGGGCCGGGTCGACGTACAGAAGGCTCCCGAGCACCTGATCGAGGCGGCGTACCGAATGCGGCACCAGGAAGCCGTCGTCGTGTGGTTCGGCTCCGGCCCGCTCCTCGAGGAGATGCGCGCCCGGATCCGCTCGCTCGGTCTGGACTCCCGGGTCCGCTTCGTGGGCGAACGGAACGACATCGGCGCGCTGTTGCCGGCGCTCGACGTCTTCTGCATGTCCAGCCGCTACGAGGGACTGCCGTGCGCCGTGGTGGAGGCGATGCGCTGCGGCCTGCCGGTGGTGGCCACCGCCGTCAACTCCGTGCCTGACCTCGTCGTGCCCGGGGAGACCGGTGTCCTCGTCCCACCGGCCCGGCCCGCCGAACTCGCCGCCGCGCTCGACCATCTGCTCGACCACCCCGAGGCCGCGCAACGCCTTGCCGCAGCCGGGCAGCAGCGTGCCGACGCAAGCTTCGACGCAGCGCACCTCGGCGCGATCCTCGACGAGGTCTACACCGACGCCCTCGCGGCCGGCGCACTGGCGCTCGCGGGGTGATTCCGATGCTCCTCGTCCGTCCTCCAGCATCCGCCACGGGTGCCGCCCCCGGGTCCCCCTCCACGCTCTCCGGGCCGGCCGAGCACCCGTGGCGGGTCTTCGGCCCACCGGACCTGGTGGTGGTCCGGCGGCCGAGTGCCGGCACGCTCCGCATCCTCTCCCCCGGTACGCCGGTCTGCCTTGTGCTCGATGCACCCGGAAGCCGGGGCCGCCTGCGGCGGATCGCGCGCCGAGCGGGTCTCGACATCGAACGCGAGCTGATCGCGCTGCCCTCGACGGTCGCTCCGATCGTGATCCTCGACGATGCGGCCGATCCGGTCGCGCGCCTGTGGCGGGACATCGCCACGGTGCCACCGGGCGTCGTACGCGGGTGTCTGGCCGGCACCCTCGCGATCCGCACGGCACGGCTGATGCCGTGGCGCTGGACCGGAGCGATCGCCCCCGGACGGGCGCTGATCGGACGGATGCCATGACCACTCTCGACGACCCGGGCGTCCTCTTCACCGCCTCACGCGATCCCGACGCCAAGCTGACCTTCTGCGGTGACCGCACGGCGACCAAGATCGCCACCACGACCGATGCCGCCCGTGCCGTCGAGGCGGAGGGGCGGCTGCTCGTCGGCCTCCGCCGGCTGCCGCTCGGCGCTCTGGGCGAGACCATCCCCCGCTATGTCGCCTCACCGCGGATCGCCGGGCATCGTGCACTCGTCTCGACGGTTCTGCCGGGCCGGCCGATGAGCGTCGACTACCACCACTGGCGACACACATCACGCCGGCGGCTCGTGCGACGCGACTTCGCGCGTGCCGCGACCTGGCTCGAGAGCTTCCAGACCGCCACCGCTCACGGGCACGAGGCGCTGTCCTGGCCGCAGGACGTCGCCGATGCGCTCGGCGAGCGCTGGCCGGAACACCCCTCGCTGGAGACCGCGCTCACTCACCTCACCGGCATCGCCGAACGCTGCACGGGCCTGTCTTCGCCGGCCACAGGGGTGCACGGCGACTTCTGGTTCGGCAACCTGCTGGTCACGGCGAGTGAGGTCAGCGGCGTGGTCGACTGGGAGGCCGGCTCGCTGCGCGGGTCGCCCCTGCGCGATCTGACCAGGTTCCCGTTGAGCTACGCGCTCTACCTGGACCGGCACGTGCCGGTGGGCGCCGCGGTCCCGGGGCATCGGGGCCTGCGACGCCTCGGCTTCGCGCCGGGTGTCCGATTCGCCCTCCTCGGTCGCGGCTGGCTGCCCGACGAGGTACGCCGTTTCCTCGGCGACGGCCTGGAACGACTCGGGCTGTCCCGCGGCCTCTGGTACGACCTCGCCGTCGTCGGCCTGGCGGAGATCGCGGCCACGGCCAATGACCCGGACTTCGGCCGGGGCCATCTCGAGCTGCTCGCGGGACTGCCCGCGCGACCTCGCGGCCACCGGAGGATCCGATGAGTGCGACCCTCGCCCCCGTCGCCCCTCCTCGCGGCCGGCCGCGCAGCCTGGCCCGGCCGGCCCGGATCGACATGCTGCCGGTCCTCGTCGGGATCAGCGTCTGCACGCTCCCGCTGCTGCATCCGGCCGGTCCGGGGAACACGAGCGTCCCCGACCTCTTCATCCTCGGCAGCATCACGATCGGGTCGATGTGGCTGACCCGAGAGCGGCTCCCGGTCGCCTTCCCCTATTCGGCCGGCATCGTCACGATGATGATCGGCGGCGCCTTCGCCACCCTCGTGTCACACGCGCCGCTCGGCACCATGGTGGTCCTCGTCCAGGACCTGCTGCTCCTGTTGTGGGCGGCCACGCTGAGCCTGGCGCGCAACAACATCGCGATCCTGAGCGCCGCCGTGAAGGCATGGTGCCGATTCGCGCCGGCGTACTCACTGGTGGTGGTGCTGGGCTATCTCGGCGGGATCTCGGCGCTCAGCGGGGTGGTCCCGGCGAACGGCTCGAGGGCGTCGTACACCTTCGGCGACCCGAACTATGCCGGCAACTACCTGGTGATCTCCCTCTTCGTGCTGGCCGCGGCCCGGCGCCCGGTGCGGCTGCCGCTGCGGATCGGCTCGTACCTGATCATGCTGGTCGCGATCGCCTTCACCACCTCGAACGGCGCCCTCGTCACCCTGCTCGTGGGGACGATCGCGGCGGTCACCCTGCATGCATATCGTCGTGAGGGAGCGATCGCCGCGGTCCTCGCCATCTCCGCCTCCTCCCTCGTGGCCGTGGTGGCGGTCGGCGTCGTCCTGCCGAATGTGAACCTCACCGCGATCCGCGACCAGGCGGCCGGCAGCGTGCCGCTGCTCCGTGACTCCGTCGGCCGCAGCGGCTCGGCCAGCGAACGCGCGACCCTCCTCCAGGAGGGCTACCGGCTCTACCTCACCGGCGATGCGACGGGTTACGGGCCGGCCCGGACGAAGGCGACGCTGGCCAAGACGCAGGCGGCGTACGTGAAGGAGGCACACAACGACTACATGGCGATCCTGTTGGAACGCGGCCTGATCGGCTGCATCGGCCTCGCCGTACTCGGTTGCGCGATGGTACGCCGCTGCGCCGTCCTGGTGACCAGTCCGGTGCCCGGTCGATTGCGCGAGATCGTGCCGCGGCCGTGGCTGTTGGCCGCCGGGCTGCCCGTGATGCTGTGTTCCGCCGGCTTCTACGAGGTGCTCCACTTCCGGCACCTGTGGACCTGGCTGGGGCTGGTGGCGGCGATCTCGCTCATCATGAGCGACGAGGGCGGGCCCACCCGTGCGCGGCCATGAGGAGCGGCCGGCAGGTCCTGGGCAGCCCCCTGGTTCGCCGGGTGGCGGCGAACAGCGGGGCCCGGATCGCGGCGACCATCGGGGTGGCGCTCGCCACCGTTCTGGTCGCGCGCATCGGTGGGCCGGCGGCGGTCGGGGCGTATGCGCTGCTGCGGATGCTGCCCGGACTCACCGGAGTGCTCTTCGTGGCCGGGCTGCCGGGGGCACTGGCCTATTTCCTGGCGGCGCCACGTCGCCGGGATCCGCGGGTCTGGCCCACCATCCTCATGCTCACCGTGGTCGGGGCCGCACTCGGAAGCGTCGTGTGGCTGCTCTGCTCACCGCTGCTGCAGCACTTCTTCTTCCGGCAGGCCTCCTTGCCCTTGGTCGCCTTCGCCGGCATCACGATCGCCACCCAGCTCGCGCTCACCATGGCGAAGACCGCCCTTCAGGGTCTCGAGGATCGCCGCGGCGGTGATGCCGTCATCGCGGCCGAGGAACTGGCCTTCCTGCCGATCTACCCGGTGGCCGTCCTGCTTGCGGGCCGGAGCATCCTCGCCCTCATCCTCGGGCTCGCCGTCACCGACCTGGCCGTCGCCGTCGCCGGCTGGGCTCGGGTCCGGACCGTCGTCGTCGCGGACACCGGCCGGCCCTTCCGTCCCTGGAGCTCGCGCCCCTCGAGGGAACTGGCGCGCGAGATGGCCGGCTACGGGATGCGCGGCCAGGTCGGCGGCATCCTCACCCTGCTCAACCTGCGTCTCGACTTCGCCATCCTCGGCGCGATGACCGGGCCCGCCGTACTCGGCACCTACGCGGTCGCCTCCAAGTACGCCGAACTGCTCCGGCTTCCGGGGACCGCACTGACCTGGGTGAGCTATCCCCAGTTGGCCGGCACCGGACCACAGGCCGCGGCCCGCCGGGCGCGCCGACTCGTCCGGCCGGCACTCCTGGGCGTCCTGGTCCTCGGTGTGCCGCTCTTCCTGCTCACCGGACCCGTCATCTCCCTCCTGTACGGCGCCTCCTTCGCCGGCGCGGTCGCTCCCGCGCGGGTGCTCTTCGGAGGGATGCTCCTCGCCGGCGGCGCCGGGGTCGCCAGCGGCTATCTCTACGGCCGGGGCCGGCCCGGGCTCAACTCCCTGGCCATGGGCGCGGGCGTGATCCTGACGGTGGTGCTCGACATCGCGCTGATCCCGTCGTACGGCGCGACGGGCGCGGCATGGGCCTCGACCTGCGCCTATCTCACCTCGGACGGACTGCTCGTGTTGCTGCTCCTGCGACTCACCCACGAGTCGTCGGGTCCGCGCCGGGTTGCCGATCCCGTGGAGGCGGTGCCGCGATGAAGAGACTCCTCGGCTGGATCACGCTGATGCTCGTGTCGGCACTCGCACTGACCTCGTGCGGCGGCACCAAAGCCCCACAGCCCTCCGCCCAGCACACTCCCGTCGCGACCACGTCGTCCGCGCCGCGGCCCTACGGCAGCACCATGTCACCCAGCGCCTACGCCTCCACCAGCGCGGTGACGGTCCCCGGCGGCGATCCCTATGTCCGGCTGGCGCAGACGCTCGAGGGACTCGGTGTCCAGGTGTGGTTCGAGACCGATCTCGTGAAGGCCTGGCTCGCCGGACCGGCCCAGCTGGACAAGGTCGTCACCCGTCTCGGCGTCCTGGCCCGGTCGACGCGCATCGTCGGCTTCAAGATCGCCGACGAGCTCGGCTACAACGACGGGATCAACTCGCCGCAGCAGGTCCTGGCCTTCCTGAACGCCGTCGTACCCGCCGTGCACAAGGTCGCTCCGGGGGCGAAGATCCTCATCGACATCCTGGTGCCGGCCCTCGGCTGCCTGCCCTGGCTCAGTGTCGGCAGCCAGCAGTGCGCCTCCGATGCGCGCGCCAGCTACCCGGCGGACGCGGACACCGCCATCGCGTCGTACGTGAGGACCGGCTTGATCGACCGGGTCGATCTGAGCACCGGGATGCTGTCGCCGGCGATGTACACCCGGTGGGGTACGACGATCCAGGACGCCCAGCGCGCGGTCTGGCAGCACGTCGAAGCGCTCGGCTGGGGAAGCCTGACGAAGCTCCAGAGCCGCCGGGCACTCGCCGGGCCTGGCGGCTATGTCGGCGACACCGCCCGGGACCTGGCGACCTTCGTCGACATCCCGACGGCGGGTGGTGCCGGTGCCGTCGACGTGTGGACCTGGCGGCAACCGAACAACGGCCAGATCGTCAGCCTGCTCCCACCCGACCTGCACCCGAACGGTCTCTGGACCGGCCTGATGGCCCGGCACCAGAAAGGCGTGCACCTCATCACCCACATGACGCCCAGCATGATGCCCGCCGACCCCGCGGCCTTCGAGCACGAGTGCAAGGTCGTCGCCCAGGTCTTCGACGAGATCTTCGTCGCGGCCGGCACCGGCTGAACCACCAGTGCCGTCAGGACACACCCACCGGAAGGAGAGGGCGATGACTCACCATGAGCGCCCCACCCCGCACTGGCTGCGCGTCGGGCCGGCACGGCGCTGCCTCGACATCGTCGTCGGCGGCACGCTGCTGGTGCTGACCGCTCCCCTGTTGTGCGCCGCCGCCGTACTGGTGGCGATCGTCGACGGGAGACCGGTCTTCTTCCACCAGGTTCGTGTCGGCGAGGGCGGGCAGCCCTTCACGCTGCTGAAGCTGCGCACGATGCGCGCGGCCGACGACGGGGCAGACAACGGGGCCGGGGTCACCGTCGCCGGTGACGCCCGGGTCACCCGTCTCGGACATGCACTGCGCCGGCTCTCGATGGACGAACTGCCGCAACTCTGGGACGTCGTACGCGGGCGGATGACGCTGGTCGGTCCCCGACCGGAGTCGGTGGACCTGGCCAGGCGCTATCCCCCCTCCTGTCGTTTCGTGCTGGACGCGCGCCCGGGCCTCACCGGTCCGACGCAGCTCCGCTTCCGCGAGGAGTCGGCCCGGCCCGGACCCGGCTGGCCCGTCGAGGAGTGGTACCTGAGGGTCCTGGTCCCCCTCCGGGTCGACTGCGATCTCGACTATCTCCGGAGGCCCACGCTGACCCGCACCCTCGGATATCTCATCCGTACGGCGCTGTACGTCACCGGACTCGCCGACTACGAACGCTCCGTGGTTCAGCCGACGAAGAACCGCTGGAAGACGGCCTGAATGTCGCTGCGGTCCACCAGGGTCGGATTGGCCGGCCCTTGGTTGCGCCAGCCGTACGCGTAGTCCATCACCGGGTGCGGGACCACCTTGCGCCAGCGCGCCAGCATCTTCCGGGCCTGGGTGGCACTCGGCATCCGGTAGTAGTTGTCCGTCGACGCGCGCTCCTGGCCGAAGGCCTGGTAGACGGGGACGATCGCCCGCAGCGGGATGCCGCTCTTGCGCGCGAGACCCACCTTGTAGCCGATCTTGCTGAAGTCGCACCCCTTGAAGGAGCACGGGTAGACGTCGACGCCGATCAGGTCGACCTTGCTCACCGCGGGGCGGTAGGCCTTGTAGTCGCGATAGCCGGCATCCCAGTCCGAGGTCGACTGGTTGATCACGACGAAGCTCTTCTGGCGTCCACCGCTCACCTTCCGGATGTACGCCGCGCGCGTGGCCATGTTGGCCGGGCCGCGCGGGCAGTCGCGGATGTGCGGCTCGTCGGAGAGGTAGTAGCCGAAGACCTTGGGGTTGCGGGCGAGCCGATTGATCGTGCTCTTGAAGGCGGCATCGGCCGGGGTCGGGCAATGCTGGCCCAGCCAGACCAGGCCGCTGACCTTCTTCGGCAACATCGCGGTCTGGCCTCGTGAGCTGCCGATGTCGAAGACATCGAAGCCGAGCTTGGCGGGCGCGGTGGAGCCACCGAGATTGGCGATGAAATGTCTCGTCTTCGGGGTCACGGCGGCGTCACTGCCCGGCGGGGCGGTGACGAGGACGGTGCCGGCGACGGCCAGCAGTGCTGCCACGAGGGCAGGCCGGAAGGTACGCATGACGTGCTGCTTTCACTTCTGACGCGACGATCCCCGCCGTGACATTACGTCACGTTCCGGTAACGGCCAAAAGTGCGGCGTCAGACGACGGGGATGATGCCGCTCACCACGAGGTAGGTCAGCACCAGCATCGGGATGCCGGTCAGTCGCCAGAACCACGTCAGTTTCCAGCCCTCACCGTTGCGTGCGGTGAGCACGAGTGCCGCACAGATCAGGCCGGGGAGCATCAGCAGGAAGAAGCCCAGCTCCGCCACCTCGGCCGGATCGCCGACCGCCGTCTTGAGCGCCAGCGCGGACCAGGCGCCGAGGAGGAAGTAGAAGAGCAGGCCGATGATCCCACCGGGGACCAGCTTCGACAGCCTGGGCCAGTCCGGGAACCGCGCCTTCCACTTGGGCATCGTCAGCGAGACGAGCATCAGCGCCGCACTCACCCACAGGGGCCAATGGTTGCCCATGTAGGAGATCGCGAAGAAGACGAAGGCGGCCAGTTTCGTCGCGATCGCGACCCAGGTGCGCCAGTTCGGCGGGGCCTTGACCACCTCGGGAGCCACCAGGAGCAACCGCTCCGGGTACCAGTGCGCGGCGAGGGTCTCGAGAGCGAAGCGGACCAGCGTCGCGCCGCCGACGAGCCGGACCAGCGTGCCCGGCGAGTCCGCGATGGGCAGTTCGAGACCGGTGAGCGCCGGCAGCGCGCCCACCGCGGCCTTGACCGTCCACATCGCCAGGACCGCGCCGACGACGAAATCGGCGAGCCGGTCGTAGACCTCGGCAGCGTTCGTGGCCGGTTCGCGGCGGAGATCGCGAGTCGCGGACACGACCAGGATCGCCGCGAAGAAGAGGACGTCGAGCGCGATGAGGGCCCGCAGGTCCGCGGCGCTGCCGATGCCACCGGAGAAGACCACGGCGAGTGTGAAGGCCGTCGCGGCAGCGAAGCCGGCGAGCGCGTCGAAGATGCCCCACAGCAGGATCGTGAAGAGCAAGCCGTTGCTCGGCGGCAGCGGATGCCCACCGGTCTGGTGGGCGGCCAGCGCACCGAGGACGAGCCCCGCGATCGGCGACAGCAGCGCCCAGGTGCCGAGCATCGCGCGCAGGTACGCCGCGTCGTTGAAGAGCCGCGCCAGCAGCGGCGACACCACGTTCAGTCGATGCGGCAAGGAGAGTCCGAGCTTGTCGAACCAGGTCAGGAAGGGCGAGACCCAGGTCCGGGAGCGGTCGCCCGGTTCGACGGCCTCGGCCCGGAACTCCTGGTGCGACATCGAGACGCTCGGCTTCTTGCCGGAGCGCGTCCTGGGCGGCTTCGGCACCGGCATCCGGCGACGGCGGATCGCGCCCAGACCGCCGGCCACCATGACCAGCGCGAAGGCGGAACCCAGCGTCTTGATGGTCTGGTCGGGGTGATCCCGGGGGTCGTACGGCGGGTAGGCCACGTCGCCGGAGTTGCCCGACTCGCCGGTGGCGGCCTTTCCCGCGAAGGCGCCCGAGGCGGTGAGGCTGAAGCCGGTCCGGCCGGCGACAGCGACGCCGTCGAGGCCCGTGCCCGTCGCCACCAGCTGGTGCCGGCCGGCAGCGAGCCCGGAGGGAAGCTTCACGGTGCCCGTGAAGGTGCCGTCGGCGCCGACCTGGAAGGCACCCAGTCGCTGCGGTGTCGAGTGGACCTCGACCACGACTTGGGAACCCGGGAGCAGCCCGCGACCGTCGATGGTGCTGACCGATCCGGCGGAGTCGGCGCCCGCCGAGATCCCCAGCGAGAGCGCCAGCTTGGTGGCATCCGGGCTCGGGGTGGTCGCGGAGCTCTCCACGCTGGGCCCACGCGCATCGGCGGTCGTCGCCACGACCTCGATCCGATAGGGCACGCCGTTGTCCAGCCCGGTGATGAGGCAGCGATCCGAGGTCGACGTACAGCTCGCGCCGCCGGGCCGTGCGGTGGCGGTGTAGCGGACACCGGCCGGCTTGCCCGCCGTGCTCCAGGTCGCGAGGGCGCTGCCGGCCCCGGCGATCACGTGCACGCCGCCGACACGCAGGCTCTCGTCGAGCGGCTTCCGTGCCGCCGGCCGGGCCGCCGCCCCGGGCCCTGAGGCGTCCCGGGTCGGATGGCCGGCAGGTAAGGACTGGCCCCGCCCCGACGAGTGTCCGGGTGCGGACGTGGGAGTCGGGTGCGGAGGCTGCGGGGTCGGGGGCGCGGTGCCCTGCTGAGGCGTGCAGAAGGGCTTCGGGATGGTGATGGGCAGGGTCAGGCCGAGAGGCAGCACCGACAGGGTGGCCGAGAGCGTGATCGTGCAGTCGGGGACGGAGAGCGCGCATTCCCAGCTGCCGAGCGCGTCGACGGTCGCCGTACATTCGAGCTTGCCCGAGGAAGTGCGTACCTCGACGGATCCGCCGGGCACGCCGAAGCCCCAGACGTTCGCACCGCCGCCGTCGGAGGCGGCCACGCGCGGAAGGCTCGGGGCATGGGGCTGGGCAGTGGGCTGGGCGATTGCAACCGACGGGGTGAGGGCGACGAAGGCTGCGAGAGCCAGCGCGCACAACGCATTCCGCCATCGTGCGGACCCGGGGGTCATGGGCATTCCTCGTCATCTCGCAGGTCAGGCCTGGCAAGCGTGGCAGCCGCGAGGATCCCCAGTTGCCGTCTTCACGGTCATGGGGCGGAAATGCCCCCCGTTCAGGTGACACCTACAGCGAGATCTGTGCAGCGACGAAGAGGTGCGAGGCGATCGCCGCCATCGGCAGGCTGAGCGCCGCCGCCCCGACCGCCACCACAGGCCGGCGCAGGGCCAGGGCCAGGACTGCGAGGCCCACGATCGCGAGCGCGACCGCCTCGTCGGGGACGCCGGGGATGCCGCCGTACGACGCGGGCTGCCGTGCCAGCTGCCAGGCGTCCCCCAGACACAAGGACGCCCCCACCGCGAAGCCCACCGCCGAGGTCACCCGTGAACGACTGGACGCCATCGAGCCGGCGACGCCGAAGACGATCCCCGTGACCACCGCGAGGACCAGCCAGTACTGCGCCTTGGCCGAGGTCAGGACACCGGCCCGCTCGACATGCCAGTAGAGGCCCGCCGCGTAGTAAGCCTCGACCGCCACCGCGAGCAGCACCACCCCCGCCAGCGCCGAGCGCACCGGCCCGGTCCGCAGCACCAAGGCGAGCAGGAAGGGCGCCGTCGCCCATCCCGCCGCGGAATTGGCCACCTCCGCCCACGCCGACGACGAATGCAGGCTCCACCGCATGTCGAGCACCCCGAGCGCTAGCCCCGCACCGACGGCGACGAGCAGCACGATCGCCGTCGTCATCGCCGAGGTGGCGAGGGATCGCCGGTCGGCGACCGGGAGGTCGGGGCGCAGGGTCGCGGAAGTCATGCCTCCACCCTCCGCGCCGTGCTCCTGCCGGCCCTCCCACTCGGGTACCGGAAGGGTGGCCTCAGGTACCGGATCCCCGGGAATGC
>JASLCW010000184.1 GCA_030151765.1 Marmoricola sp. | reverse complement strand
CCCTCCGCCGTCTACGAGGGTCCGTCCACCCGGCCGGCCTCCTCGATCGACGGCTGGAACCCGGCCTGGGCGCAGGACTGACCCCAGCCGTTCACCCGGAGCACCGCTGACGGCCACGCGCCGCTACGGTCCCGTCCCCGCGCATTCCTAGCGTCCCCTCTGTGCAGCCGAGAGCCGGCCGCACAGAGGGGACAACACCGCAATGCGCAATCGCATCAAGGCAGCGTCGACCGCTGCCGTACTCATCGCCGGAGCGGCCTCTGCCGGTCTCGGCGTCGCCGAGTCCGCCCACGCGGCGGGCAGCGACAACAACGCCATCAAGAATGTCATCTACCTGCTCGGTGACGGCATGGGCCGGACCCACGTCACGGCCGGCCGGGAGCGCTTCTACGGCGCCGACGGCAAGCTCAACATGGAGAAGATGCCGGCCGTCGGCCAGGTCTCGACGTACGCCGTCGAGAAGAACTCCGGTCAGCCCGGTCAGGCCGACTTCGCCCCCAACTACGTGACCGACTCGGCTTCCGCGGCGACCGCCTGGTCCTCGGGCGTCAAGACCTACAACGCCGCCCTGGGCGTCGACGCCAAGGGCACCATCGTCCCGACGGTGATGGAGAAGGCACACGCCGCCGGTCTCGCCACCGGGAACGTGTCGACCGCCGAGATCACCGACGCCACCCCGGCCGGCCAGTTCTCGCACGCACTTGCCCGCGGCTGCCAGGGACCGACGTACTCCGCGGCGACCTGCCAGGCGACCTCGGTGACCGGTTCGGAACTGCCGACGACCGACGTGCGGGTCACTCCGATCGCCAAGCAGATCGCCCGCAACAACACCGCCGACGTGATCCTCGGCGGCGGCCTCTCGCGCTTCGACACCGCCGACGAAGATGCTCTGAAGGCCTCCGGCTACACCGTGCTCGGCTCGCCTGCCAGCCAGACCGTCGCCACCAAGAGCGACCTCGCCGGCGCCAACGGCGGCAAGGTCTTCGCCCTCTTCAACAAGGGCAACATGACGATCGAGAAGTACAAGCAGGACAACCCGAACTCGGCGCAGGCCCAGGAGCCGACCGTCGCCGCGATGACCTCCAAGGCGATCGACCTGCTCAAGGCCAAGAGCGCCACGAGTGGCAACAAGGGCTTCTACCTGCAGGTCGAGGGCGCGCTCATCGACAAGCGCTCGCACGCCAATGACGCGGCACAGACGCTCGACGAGATCAAGGCTTTCGACGACGCCGTCAAGGTGGCGCTCGACTTCGCCAAGGCCGACGGCCACACCCTCGTGATCGTCACCGCCGACCACGAGTGCGCCGGCTTCAACATCATCGAGAAGGGCAGCTTCACCAACGCCGAGGCCGCCGCTCCGCCGGCCAACGACGACGCCGGCAACCCCGCCAACAGCTCGAACCCGGCCCACACCGCTGCGGCCAACGTGAAGGACCCGGCCCGCTCCGCCTTCGCGCCCGCCTACTTCCGCACCGCGGACGACCCGGCCGGCGTACAGGACGGCAACCCGGCGGGCAGCCTGTGGCTGACCTACCTGTCCGGCAACCACACCGGCGCGGACGTCCCCGTCTTCGGGTACGGCGCCGGCTCCGACGCGGTCGGCGGCAGCATCGACAACACCGACCTCTTCGGCATCGTGCTGCACGCCCTGCGCCTCGACGGCTCGAAGCCCCCGGTCCAGCCGGGCAAGTCGGCGACGCGCACCAGCCTCAGCGGCCCGGCCAAGGCCCGCGTAGGCAAGAAGATCAGCCTCACCGTCCGGGTCCAGCCGACGACCGCGAAGGGTTCCGTCGTACTCCGTGACCGCGGCAAGAAGCTCGCCGCCCGCGCCCTCAGCGGCGGCAAGGCGGTCTTCACGGTGAAGCTCTCCAAGGGCAAGCACCGCCTCGTCGCGTCGTACGCCGGCGACGGCCAGCACACCTCCTCGACCTCGTCTACTCGTCAGGTCACCGTCAAGCGCTGATCACACCGTGTCGGGCGACCCGCTCCGGCGGGCCGCCCGACATCCTTGCCCCACAACGGAAAGTCGCCATGTCGCACCCCCGCCTGTTCCTCGCCGTCGCCGCCCTGCCGCTCCTCGCACTCGCCGGCTGCGGCTCCGACTCCACCTCGTCGGCGGCACCGACGACACAGCCCACCGCGGTCGTCCAGACCAGCTTCCCCGACCTCACCGCCCCTTCGGGTGATCCCGAACTGCCGGCACTCGCCACCAGCGCGCCCACGGGCGGCCGCGTCGGCCGCATCGCCGGCCCCTTCGACGACCGCTTCCGCCTGATCGCCCTGAACTTCGACGGCCGCGCTGTCTCCGGCCGGCTCGGCGTGACCAGCGATGTCAGCGACATCCTCGAACTCCAGGTGCTGGCCGGCTTCTACGACCGCTCCGGCAAGCTGCTCGGCCAGGGCCGCTACACCTACCACCTCAACGAGGACACCCACCACGACGCAGGCACTCCCGACGAGCACCGCACCTTCCGGATCGCCGTACCCGCGTCATTGCGTGCGCAGGTGCACTCCGCTGCGGTCGGCGTACCGGTGCTGGTCAACGAGTAGCACCGGCGCCTATGAAACGGACTGACTCTGCACCTCCCGCAGACGTCAGTCGTCGAGCTCGCGACGCTCCCGGCGGATCCGCCAGAAGACCAGGATCGCGATTACGATGACGGCGAGGCCGATGGCGACGTACTTGCCCGCCTTCGCCTCGAGTGTGCTGTACGACGCACCCGCGATGTGGCCGAGGATGACGAAGCCGATCCCCCAGATGAGGCCGCCGAAGGCATTCCACGCGAGGAAGCGGCGATAGGGCATCCGGGAGGCGCCCGCGAGGGCCGGCATCATCGCCCGGAAGAAGGCGGTGAAGCGACCGAGGAAGACCGCGGCGCCGCCCTTGCGACGCAGGAAGTCCTGGGCATTGCCGATCTGCCGCTGGTGCCGGTGCAGCATCCTGCTGTTGAGCACCTTGGGACCGAAGAAGTGCTTGCCGACCTCGTAGCCGACGGTGTCGCCGGCGATGGCCGCGATCACGACAACGGCGATCGCCACCGGCAGCGGGACGTGTCCGAAGCTCGCCGCCACCCCGGCGACCACGGCCGCCGACTCACCCGGGATCACGAAGCCGATGAAGATCGCGTCCTCGAGGAAGACCAGCAGGCCGCAGACCACGAGGAGCCACACGGGGTTCATGGCGAGCAGATGCTCCGGTATGTGGCTCACCCAGTCCCAGACCCCGTTCACGGGACACAGTGTGCCCGACTCGGCCTCACGACGGCGTCACGGCGCGAGCAGCGACTTGGCGAAACTTCGGTTGGCGGGCGAGTCCGCGTAGTGCCCGAAGCCCGCGATCAACACGTAGCCGCTCGATTCGTAGAGCGCGATCGCCTCGGGTTGACGTGACCCGGTACCCAGCACGGCGACATCGCAGCCGGCGAGCCGGATGTCCTCCTCCAGCCGGGCGAGCATCACCCGCGCCAGCCCTCGGCGCTGGTACGCCGGCCGCACGTACATCCGCTTCACCTCGGCGGCCGCGGTCCCCGTCGCCCCCGGAGGCATCTCGATCCGGCGCCAGGCGCCGCTGACCGCCGGCTCCTCGCCGACGTACCCGATCAGGAAGGCGCCCGCCGGCGAGGTGAACTCGGCGACGTCGACCGGTGACTCGTCGGGATTGCCGTAGCGCCGGGCGTACTCCGCCTGCACCTCGGTGACGAGGAGGGTCACGTCGGGATGGTCGGCAGCGACCTGCTCGATGCGCAGTCCGTCCACCGCGACTCCCCTCGGCCGATAACCCGTTGCTGGACTGAGAGAATAGGGCCACGAATCCCCCGCGAGACAACGAGGTAGCCGTGCCCGACATCGTGATCCCGGCCGACATCCGTCCTGCCGACGGGCGCTTCGGCTCCGGACCGTCGAAGATCTCGGCGTCGGCCCTGACCCGCCTCGCCGACACGGGCGTCTCGCTGATGGGTACGTCGCACCGACAGGCGCCGGTGCGCAACCTGGTCGGCGAGGTACGCGAGGGCCTCGGCGCGCTCCTCTCGCTGCCCGAGGGCTACGAGATCGTGATCGGCCTGGGCGGCGCCACCGCCTTCTGGGACCTGGCCACCTTCGGATTGATCCGGGAACGCAGCCAGCACCTGGAGTTCGGCGAGTTCTCCGCGAAGTTCGCCCAGGCCGCTGCGGCTGCGCCCCATCTGGGCCCGCCGACGGTGATCACCGCACCGACCGGGAGCATCGCCACCCCGC
This sequence comes from Marmoricola sp., assembly GCA_030151765.1. Taxonomy (GTDB): domain Bacteria; phylum Actinomycetota; class Actinomycetes; order Propionibacteriales; family Nocardioidaceae; genus Marmoricola. The sequence goes on along the minus strand of JASLCW010000184.1, from coordinate 6,177 downwards.
AGGCCGAGGACGGCGTCGACGTCTATGCCTGGCCGCACAACGAGACCTCCACCGGCGCGATGGCTCCGGTACGCCGGGTCGGCGGCGACGACGACCTCGTGCTCGTCGACGCCACCTCGGGAGCCGGCGGCCTGCCCGTCGACCTGGCCGAATGCGATGTCTACTACTTCGCGCCCCAGAAGGGCTTCGCCTCCGACGGCGGACTGTGGCTCGCGGCGATGTCGCCACGAGCCCTCGACCGTGCCGCCGAGATCGCCGCATCGGGCCGCTGGATCCCGGCCTTCTTCGACCTGCCCACCGCGATCGACAACTCCCGCAAGAACCAGACCTACAACACGCCCGCGCTCGCGACCCTCTTCCTGATGCGCGAACAACTGAACTGGATGAACGGCGCCGGCGGGCTCGACGCGATGGTCGCCCGTACGACGGCCTCCTCGTCAGCCCTCTACGACTGGGCCGACGCGTCTTCGTACGCCGCCCCCTTCGTCGCCGACCCGGCCCACCGCTCCCTGGTCGTCGGCACCGTCGACTTCGAGCCCCCCGTCTCCGCGGACGAGCTCTCGCGGATCCTGCGTGCCAACGGGATCGTCGACACCGACTCCTACCGCAAGCTCGGGCGCAACCAGCTCCGGATCGGCATGTACCCCGCCGTCGACGCCGAGGACGTGGCCGCCCTCACCCGCTGTATCGACTACGTGGTCGAGCGGCTCGGCTGAGTCACAGGTTTCCCATGTGATCCATCAAGACTGGTGGATCACACGGGATGCATCGCATGTGATCCGCCAAAGTGGGTGGATCACATGGGAAACCGGTCAACGGCGGCGACCAGCGCGTCGTACGCCGCGTCGCCGAAGGCGATCATCCGCGCCTCGGTGACCCGGGTCGGCGTACCCCGGAGGGTGTCGACCGCGGCGGCAGCGGCGTCCCCGAGCGGCCAGCCGTAGACACCCGCCGAGACGAGGGGAAAGGCGATCGAGCGGGCGCCGAGCTCGTCGGCGACGGCCAGGGCGCGGGAATAGCACGAGGTCAGCAGTCCCCGGTCGGTCTGGCCCGCGTGCCGATTCGGGCCGACCACGTGGATCACCCACCGCGCGGGCAGGTCACCTGCCGTCGTCCAGTCGGCGTCGCCGGTGGCGAGGCCGCGGGGGAAGCGCGCGATGCAGTCCTCGAGGACGGCCGGGCCACCGGCGCGGTGGATCGCCCCGTCCACTCCCCCGCCGCCGCGCATCGCGTTGTTGGCCGCATTGACGATCGCGTCGACATCCTGCTCGGTGATGTCGCCACGGACGACGGTGAGCTCCATGTCCCGATGCTATTCGTCCCTTCAGCGTCCACAGGCCGCAGATCGGCGGGGTTGTCCACAGCCTGCGGATCTCGCCGGACCAGGTCCTCCCGGAGCAGGCATTCTGGATGAGGTCAGAGATTCATGAGTAGCATGATGGAAGGGAGCAGGGAGGCATGACCATGGACAGCTGGGTAGCGATCGTCACGATCGCGGGCTTCGGCCTGACGATTCTGACGACCATCCGACAGAGCATTCGCGGCCTCGAATCCAGACTCGGCGCACGTTTCGACGCCTTGGAGGCACGTTTCGACGCCCTGGAGGCACGGTTCAGCGCGTTGGAGGCACGGCTGACCGCCGTGGAGACACGGCTCACCGCCCTGGAGACACGGCTCACCGCTCTGGTGGCACGGGTCACCGCCTTGGAGACGCGCGTCAGCGCGTTGGAGACACGCGTCGATGCACTCGCGGTGGAGCTCTATCAGCTCAAGGGCCGCTTCGATGCCGCCTTCGGGCTCGGCACAGCACGGCTGGAGATCATCGGTCGAGCAGTTCGCCCAGTCGCGGCGAGAGTGACCACTGACTGACCAGGTCGTCGTACTCACCGCGCAGGGAGGGGCGTCCCGTTCGGATCGCCCGGATCAGGCTGTTGCGCGGGGTGTGCCGGCTCGGCACGAACTCCGCGACATCGACGCGATAGCCCTCGGCCCGGACCCGGGCGGCGCGAAGGGCGTCGGTCAGGGTGTCGGCGAGGCGCTCGCGCAGGATGCCGTCGCGGACCAACAGGTCGTACGGCGCGGGCGCGCCGTGCTCGCGCAATTGACGGGCGATGTCGTGATGACAACAGGGGGCGGCAAGGATCAGCGGCGCCTCCCAGCCGATGCCCCGGGCCAGCGCATCGTCGGTCGCCGTGTCACAGGCATGCAGCGCCAGCACCACGTCGGGCGCCGTGTCGAGTTCGGCTTCCGCGATGCTGCCCACCACGAAGCTCGTCGAGTCCGCCACACCGATCGCCGAGGCGACCGCGGCATTGTGGCTGCTCGACTGTTCCTTGACGTCGATCCCGACCAGACGCGCCGGAATGCCGCGATCCGCGAGATGCGCCTGGGCGGCGAAGGTCAGGTAGGCATTGCCGCACCCGAGGTCGACGAGCCGCAGCGGATCGGCCTCGGTCGGCCGGCGCAGGGAGCCCGACGACCAGGCGTCCTCGAGCGCGGCGTCTAGAGCCCTGACGAATTCCTCGATCTGCCGGTACTTCGCCTGTCGGCTCGGCTTGATGCGTCCTTCTGCGTCGGCGATTCTGAGCTCGCGCAAGAAGGCCGCCTCCGGCGGGATCAGCCGCGACTTGGCCCGGTCATGTGATCGATCGGGACGACCCGCGTCGTTGCCACTCCGGTGACCGAGCACCTTGCCCTTCTTGGTGACCCGTACCTGGAGCACCTGTCCGGTCGACTCGACGTGCCAGTTGGCATAGCCCTCGGCGATCAGCTCGTCGATCGCGGCCGCGGGATCCTCGTGATTGCTGGTGTGTGCCTGGGTGTCGTCGTAGCCGACCACCTGGAGTCGCAGCCCGGCTGCGAGCTCGACGTACCGGAGCTCCACCCGCCGCCAGCGCGGCTCGGCCTCGCGCCGCCGACCACTCGCCACCGCCCGGACCAGCGCATCGGCGTCGAGTACGGCGGTCCGTACCTCCGCCCACTCGTCCCCGCCCGCGGTCATCGCCCGACGATCTGCGCGATCACCACGACCAGCAACAGAGCGGTCAGGGCGCCCGGGATGAGCAGGCGACGGTAGCGCGGATGCATGAGAGGAATTCTAGGCAGCGGGGATCACGCGGCCATCGCCGCATCGGTGACTTCGCTGTCGTCGTCACGCGCCCGGCCCAGGATCGGCCGTCCGCTGAGGCCCCGGAAGACCGCGACGGCGAGCAGGATGCCGAGAAGCGAGAGCAGTCCGCCACCGATCAGGGTCCAGCGCGCACCGAAGGTGGCGCCCACCCAGCCGATGAAGGGCGCGCCGATCGGAGTGCCCCCCATGACCAGCATCATGTACAGCGCCATCACCCGCCCGCGCATCGTCGGGTCGGTGGTGAGCTGGACCGTGGTGTTGGCCGAGTTGAGCATCGTGATGAGGCTCAGGCCCAGGAAGGGCGTGGCGATGGCGAAGACGAGGTACGACGGCATCAGGCCGAGGGTGATCTCGATCAGGGCGAAGGCGATCCCGGCGACGATCACGTAGCGCGGTCGCGGCTTGGCGACCCGGCGCGCACCCAGGAGGGCACCCGTCAGGGAGCCGATCGCGAGCGTCGTACCGAGCAGGCCGTACTGACCCGATCCCTTGTGGAAGACCTGCGTCGCCATCAGCGCCGAGGTCATCTGGAAGTTCATGCCGAAGGTGCCGGCGAAGAAACCGGCCACCAGGATCATCATCAGGTCGGGCCGGTTCCGCACGTACCGGAAGCCCTGTCGGACCATCCCCTTCTCGCGCGGGGCCCGCGGGTTGACCGTCAGCTCACTCTCGCGCATCGCGCGCAGGGCGGCGATCACGAAGATGTAGCTGACCGCGTTGATCAGGATCACCCAGCCGCTGGCCGCCAGGGCATGCGGCGAGGTCGGCCGACCGTGCTGGATCGTGCCGCCGAGAGCGGCGAGCAGGAAGCCGGCCACGGCCGGGCCGACCACCCGGGCCAGGTTGAACGAGGCCGAGTTGAGGGAGACCGCGTTGGTGAGGTCCTCGGGGACCACCATCTCGCTGACGAAGGCCTGGCGCGCCGGCGCGTCGAAGGCGGCACCGATGCCGAAGACGAAGGCGACGGCGAAGACCATCCAGGGCTGTACGACGCCAGTGATCGCCAGCACCGCGAGAAGGCCCGAGAAGATGCCCATCCAGCCCTGGGTCAACTGCAGCAGGCGTCGCTTCGGCATCCGGTCGGCGATCAGGCCGGCGTACGGCGAGAGCAGCAGCACCGGGAGGAACTGCAGGCCCGTCGTGATGCCCAGCGCCGTACTCGCCTGGGCCGCATTGCCGCCGTGGAGCTGCAGAACCAGCCAGTCCTGGGCTACGCGCTGGATCCAGGTGCCGGTATTGGAGAGCACCCCGCCCATCGCGTAGAGGCGATAGTTGCGGTTGCGGAAGGCACGGAAGGTGCGGGTCAGCTCAGGACTCAACTCGTTCTCTCAACTCTGGGCCAGCTTCTCCAGGATCGGGGCCGCCTGTCGCAGGACGGCGCGTTCGTCTTTGGTCAGTTCGTCGAGGCGCCGGGCCAGCCAGGCGTCGCGGCGGGCACGGTCGGCGAGGACGATCTCGCGGCCGCGGTCGGTGATCTCGACGACCACCTGGCGTCCGTCGGTCTCGTGCGGACGGCGGGTCAGGTGCCCGTCGGCTTCGAGGCACTTGACCGTGCGGGTCATGCTCGGCGGTTGCACCCGCTCGTGCTGAGCGAGCTCACCGACCGTCATGGCGCCGTGCCGATAGAGGCAGCCGAGGACCGCCATCGCCGCGAGGCTCTGCTCGTTGTCGGGATGGCGCTCGTTCGTGAGCCGACGGCGCAAGCGCATCACCGAGAGCCGGAGCTCGGACGCGAGCCCGGCGCTGGTGCGACTCACCTTCTGGACCGTGGGCATGTCTTTAGCATAGCTCGTTAGCCTTGCTAAAGAAAATGGATAAGGGAAGCGGGTACCGACCGGCACCCGCTCCCCTACGAACTCAGGTCAGCCAGTTCGTGATCGGGTCGATCGCGAAGAAGATCACGAAGAGCGCCGCGATCACCCACATGAGCAGGTGCACCTCGCGCGCCTTGCCCCGGACCAGCTTGATCAGCGCGAAGCTGATGAAGCCGGCGCCGATGCCCACCGTGATCGAGTAGGTGAAGGGCATCAACGCGATCGTCAGGAAGGCCGGGATGGCAATCTCCAGGTCGTCCCAGTCGATGCCCTTGACCTGCTGCATCATCAGGAAGCCGACCAGGATCAGCGCCGGTACGGCGGCCTCACTCGGAATGACGTTGACCAGGGCGGCGAAAGGCATCGCCAGCAGGAAGAGCACGCCGGTGACGATCGGCGCGAGCCCGGTCCGGGCGCCTTCGCCGACGCCGGAGGCCGACTCGATGAAGGCGGTGTTGGACGAGACGCCACCGAGGCCGCCCGCGCTCGCGGCGAGCGCGTCGACGATCAGGATCTTCTGCGAGTCCGGCGGGACGCCAGCCTCGTCGAGCAGGTCCGCCTCGGCGCCGACCGCGGTCATCGTGCCGAGCAGGTCGAAGAAGTCCGAGAGCACCAGCGTGAAGAGCAACAGCAGCGCGGTGATCACACCGGCCGACTGGAAGGAACCGAAGAGGTTGAAGTGCCAGAAGGTGTGCAGTTCGGGAGTGCTGGCGATCTTGTCCGGCCACTTCGGGACGTTGAGGCCCCAGCCACCCGGGTGCACCTTGCCGGCGGCGTCGATCAGCGGCCCCTGCTTGCCGATCGCCTGTACGACGATGGCCAGCAGCGTGGTCAGCACGATCGAGATCAGGATGGCGCCCTTGACCCGCATCACCCACAGCACCGTCACCAGGGCGAGACCCACGATGAAGACGAAGACCGGCCAGCCCGAGAGGTGATTCCCGACGCGGCCGAGCTGGACCGGCGTACCGCTGCCGCTGCCCACGAAGCCCGCGTCGGTGAAGCCGATCAGGGCGATGAAGAGACCGATGCCGACCGAGATCGCGATCTTCAGCTGGGCGGGCACCGCGTGGAAGACCGCCTCCCGGAACCCGGTCAGCACCAGCACCAGGATCACCAGGCCCTCGATCACGACGAGGCCCATCGCGTCGGCCCAGGTCATCTGCGAGGTGACGGAGAACGCGACGAAGGCGTTGAGGCCCAGGCCGGTCGCCAGCGCGAGCGGGTAGTTCG
>JASLCW010000149.1 GCA_030151765.1 Marmoricola sp. | reverse complement strand
TCAACTGGTGCACCGTCGACGTCGCGGACGCCAACGGCACCGGCGAGCCGCAGGGCATCGTCTGCGGCGCGCACAACTTCAAGCCGGGCGATCTCGTCGTCGTCGTACTCCCGGGCGGCGTGCTGCCGGGTAACTTCGAGATCTCGGCACGCAAGACCTACGGCCACATCTCCTCGGGCATGATCTGCTCGGCCCGCGAGCTCGGCATCAGCGACGACCACGAGGGCATCATCGTGCTGCCCGAGGGGGCTGGCGAGCCCGGTCAGGACGCCCGTGAGGTGCTCGGCTTCGGCGAGGCCGTCATCGAGTTCGAGATCAACCCCGACCGCGCCTACGCGCTCTCCCTGCGCGGGGTCGCGCGCGAGGCCGCCCTCGGCTTCGAGGTCGGCTTCACCGACCCCGCCGCGCGTGAGGTCCCGGCCGCCAACGATGCCGGCTACCCGGTCAAGGTCGAGGACCCGGCCGGCTGCCCGCTCTTCGTGGCTCGCGTCGTCGAGGGCTTCGACCCGACCGCACCCACGCCCGAGTGGATGGCGAAGCGGATCACCCAGGCGGGCATGCGCCCGATCTCGCTGGCCGTCGACATCACCAACTACGTGATGCTCGAGCTGGGCCGCCCGATCCACGCGTACGACGCCGACAAGGTCGCCGGGACTCTCGTCGTACGACGGGCGAACCCGGGGGAGCGCCTCACAACGCTCGACGGCACCGATCGTGAGCTCGACCCTGCCGACCTGGTCGTCACCGACGACTCCGGCGTGATCGGACTCGGCGGTGTCATGGGCGGCGAGTCCACCGAGATCTCCGACTCGACCAGCCGGGTGCTCGTCGAGGCGGCCGCCTGGGACGCGACCTCGATGTTCCGTACCGGCAAGCGCCACCGGATCACCTCCGAGGCGGGCCGTCGCAATGAGCGTGGTGTCGACCCCGAGATCACTCCGGCCGCGGCCGACCGCGTCGTCGAACTCCTGGTCGAGTTCGGTGGCGGCACCGCGACGCCGGGCGTCACCGTCGTCGGTGCGGCGCCGGCACACGGCAGCATCACGATCCCCGTCGACCTGCCGGCGCGCATCACCGGCATGTCGATCAGTGCCGAGACCACCGTCGCCAATCTCGTGGCGATCGGCTGCGAGGTCACCGTCGACGGCGACCGGTTGACCGCGGACGTCCCGCCGTGGCGGCCCGATCTCTCCGAGCCCTTCGACCTGGTCGAGGAGGTGGCCCGCATCGTCGGCTACGAGGAGGTGCCCAGCATCCTCCCGGCCGCTCCGGCGGGCCGTGGCCTCACCCGTGAGCAGGCGCTGCGCCGTCGCGTCGGCCGCACGATGGCCGCCGGCGGCTTCGTCGAGGTCATCAACTTCCCCTTCGTGGGCGAGGCGGACTTCGACCGGCTCGACCTGCCGGCCGGGGACACGCGCCGTCAGACCCTCAAGCTCGCCAACCCGATGAGCTCCGAGCAGCCGGCGATGACCACGACCCTGTTGCCGGGCCTGCTCAACGCGCTGGCCCGCAATGTGGGCCGCGGCGGCAGCGACCTGGCGCTCTTCGAGATGACCACGGTGACCCTCCCGCACGCGGGTGCGGTCGCGCCGATCCTGCCCGTCGATCGTCGTCCCACGGACACCGAGTTCGCCGAGCTCAACGCCGCCCTGCCCGACCAGCCGCAACACCTCGCGCTGGCGCTCTGCGGCGAGCGGGAACGCTCGGGCTGGTGGGGCGCGGGTCGCGCCGCCGGGTGGAGTGACGCCATCGAAGCCGTACGCCGGATCGCCGGTGAGCTGGGCGTCGATCTGACCGTCGAGGCCGACGCGACGGCCCCCTGGCATCCAGGACGGTGCGCGAAGCTGAGCGTCGACGGCCGGGTGATCGGTCACGCCGGCGAGCTGCACCCGGGTGTGTGCACGGCGTACGGACTGCCCAAGCGCACTGCCGTCGCCGAGGTCGACGCCTCCGCCCTGATGACCGCGGCGCGCGTGGTCGCTCCGGCTCCGGACTTCTCCTCCTTCCCGGTGGCGAAGGAGGATGTCGCGCTCGTCGTACCCGCCGAGGTGCCGGCTGCGGCCGTCGCCGCGAGCCTCCGCGCCGGTGCCGGCGCGTTGTGCGAGTCGGTGCGGCTCTTCGACGTCTACACGGGTGACCAGGTGGGTGCGGGGCACCGTTCCCTGGCCTTCGCGCTGCGCTTCCGGGCTCCGGACCGCACGCTCACCGAGACCGAGACGGCGGCCGCACGCGACGCGGCGGTGGCCGCCGCGGCCGCCGACCACGGGGCAGTCCAGCGGGCATGACCGAGTCCGCGGTGAACCTCGTCGTCCTCGACGGGGTTCGCTGGCGCGGAGCCGCGATCCCGGGTGACCGGAGCGCGCGGCTGCTCGGCCTGCTGGCGGAGGCCTCGCCGTCGGGTGTCCTCGGCGAGGACCTCGTTGAGCGGATCTGGTCGGGGGAGCGGCCGGAGCATCCGGAGAAGGCGCTGCAGGTGCTGGTCTCGCGGACCCGCTCACGGACGACGCCCGAGCTGATCGATCGCGGGCCACGTCGACACCGAAGATGCTGGCCTCGCCGGCGTCCATCGGGAGCAGCGTCGCGAGCATCTTGAGTGTGGTGGTCTTGCCGGCTCCATTGGGCCCGAGGACACCGAAGATCTCGCCTCGGCGTACGTCGAGGTCGACTCCGTCGACCGCCGTGAAGTCGCCGAAGCGCTTGACGAGGCCGTGCGCACGGACGGCGTACTCGGAGCTCGGGGTGTGGGTGGTTTCCATGGTTGCAACTGTGGGGTGTGCCGGTTTCACGGTGGTTTCACGCAGCCTTCGCCGCTAACTTGCTGGGGATGGAGGCAGATGGTCGGGAGACCCTGACGTACGTCGAGGGCGAGGTCCCGGCGTACCCGATGCCGGCCTGGGTGTGGAGCGAGGCCGCGCTCGAATCCGCGGCAGCCCTCCTTCGAGAGGTGCACGACGGCTCGGCCACTGCCGACATGACCGGGCCGTGGCGGTCACCGATTCATGAGCCGATCGAGGTGATCTGCCACAACGACTTCGCCACCTACAACCTGGTCTTTGCGGAGGGAATTGTGGTGGGCGCGATCGACTGGGACTTCGCCTCTCCGGGGCCGCGGCTGTGGGATCTCGCCTACCTGGCTTACCGCATCGTCCCGTTGACGACTGCTGACGTGGGCGATGGCTTCACGAGTGCGCAGCGGGCGGGTCGTCTGGATCGGCTCGTGGCCGCGTACGGCACCCGGGCAACGTCAGGTGAGTTGGTGGCCATGCTTCGGCAACGCCTGTTGGAGTTGGCAGCCTTCAGCGAGGATGCGGCGGTGATCAGGCGGCAAGCTGGACAGGGTGAGTGCCGGATGGGTCGACGAGGGTCCAGCGTCCGTGGGGTGATTTCCAGAGGAATCGGTTGCGACTGAGTTGTTCCACGGTCCAGCCGCGGGCGTGGGTTTTGACGCGGTGGTGTCGGCGGACCATCGGACCCAAATTGGATTCCTCGGTTTTCCCGGCCGGCCATTCCTTTGTGTGGTCCAGATCCATGCGGCGGCTGCGGGATGCGGCCCAGGGGAAGATGTCGGCAGGTTTGGTCAGGTGGACGCGCTCCGCCAGAGCGGTGGGGTGAATCGCCCCGGGTTTCGTGGAGGCTCGGTTACTTGGAACCAGCCCCGGTCGGGACGGGTGTTTC
>JASLCW010000145.1 GCA_030151765.1 Marmoricola sp. | reverse complement strand
GCGATCTGATCGACACCACCGAGATGTACCTCCGCACGATCTACGAACTCGTGGAGGAGGGCATCGTTCCGCTGCGCGCGCGGATCGCCGAGCGGCTGCACCAGAGCGGCCCCACGGTGAGCCAGACCGTCGCCCGGATGGAGCGCGACGGCCTGGTCACGGTCGAGGGCGATCGCCACCTCGAACTCACCGAGTCCGGCATGACCTCGGCGACCCGGGTGATGCGCAAGCACCGGCTCGCGGAGCGCCTGCTGGTCGACGTGATCGGCATGGACTGGGAGCAGGTCCACGAAGAGGCCTGCCGCTGGGAGCACGTGATGAGCGAGGACGTCGAACGTCGCCTGCTCAAGCTCCTCGACCACCCCACCGAGTCGCCGTACGGAAACCCGATACCGGGTCTGGCCGAGCTCGGCGAGAGCCGCAGCGGTGAGGACTTCATGGAGGGCGTCGAGCCGTTGAGCAGGGTGCGCGAGACCGATCCCGTGCGGGTCGAGGTGCGCCGGATCAGCGAGGAGATGCAGAAGGACGACGACCTGATGGCCGCGCTGCGCCGCATCGGAGCTCGACCCGGTGAGGTCGTCACCGCGGCCACCGGTCCCGAGGGTGTCGTCGTCGGTCGTTCCGGCGAGACCGCCGAGATCCTGCCCGAAGCCGCGGACCACATCTTCGTACGTCGGGTCTGAACCCGGTCTAGTGGCTGGACAGCGTGGAGCGCGCATTGTCCGAAGCCGTAAACTCGCGCTGTGAAGGCACTTCTCCTCGAAAACATCCACCCGCGGGCACACGAGGTCTTCGACGCTGCCGGCATCGAGATCGAGACCCGTCCGGGCTCTCTCTCCGAGGATGACCTGATCGAGGCTCTCCAGGGAGTCCAGATCGTCGGCCTTCGGTCCAACACCAACCTGACCGCGCGGGTCGTGGAGAACACCGACCTGATGGCCGTCGGCGCCTTCTGCATCGGCACCAACCAGATCGACCTCGGCGCGACCGCCCAGAGCGGCATCGCCGCCTTCAACGCGCCGTACTCCAACACCCGCAGCGTGGTGGAGCTGGTCATCGCGGAGATCATCTCGCTGGCCCGTCGGCTTCCCGAGAAGAGCAACAAGATGCACGCGGGCATCTGGGACAAGTCCGCGGCCGGCTCGCACGAGGTGCGCGGCCGGACGCTGGGCATCGTCGGCTACGGGAACATCGGCTCGCAGCTCTCCGTCGTCGCGGAGGCGCTCGGCTTCCACGTGATCTTCTTCGACACCGCCGACCGGCTCGCCCACGGCAATGCCCGCCGGGTGCCCACCCTCGACGCGCTGCTCGCCGAGGCCGATGTGGTGACCCTGCACGTCGACGGCCGCCCGGGCAATGCCGGGCTCTTCGGCGCCGAGGAGTTCGACAAGATGAAGCGCCGGGCGCTCTTCATCAATGCCTCGCGCGGCATGGTCGTCGACAATGAGGCGCTCCGCGACCGGATCCTCTCCGGCCACATCGCCGGTGCCGCCCTCGACGTCTTCCCCGTGGAGCCGAAGCGCCAGGGCGATCCCTTCGTCTCGCCCCTGCTCGGGCTCGACAATGTCATCCTCACCCCGCACGTCGGCGGCTCCACCCAGGAGGCGCAGGAGGAGATCGGCGGCTTCGTCGCCACCAAGCTGGTCTCCTACATCCAGGCCGGCAGCACCGCGAACTCGGTCAACCTTCCCGAGGTGCTCGCGCACAACGACGGCACCTCGCGGCTGACCCACCTGCACCACTCGGTGCCGGGCGTCCTGGCCGAGATCGTCACCGCGCTCGGCGAGGCGGACGTCAACATCCTCAGCCAGCAGCTGGCCACCCGAGGCGAGATCGGCTATGCCGTGATCGACGTCGAGTCGGCGGTCCCGGCACCGGTCGTGGAGAAGCTGGGCGCGCTGTCCTCGACGATCCGGTTGCGCTCGCTGTAGTTCGCCAGCTCCATCAGGAATTCGGTCACGCCGAGGTCCAGCTTCACGGTCGCCAGGTCGTCGCCGCGCGTCGTACCGCGGTTGACGATGACCACGGGCGTGCCCTGCTTGTGCGCCTGTCGCACGAAGCGGAAGCCGGACATGACGGTCAGGCTCGAACCGAGGACGAGTAGTACCTCGGCGGCCTCCACCGCGGCGAGGCAGCGCCCGACCCGGTCCTTGGGGACGTTCTCGCCGAAGAAGACGACGTCGGGCTTGAAGCGTCCGCCGCACACAGGACACATCGGTACGACGAAGTCCGCGGTGTCGTCGAGTTCGACGTCACCATCGGGACGGACCACCGAGTCGGCGTGGGCCTCGGCGTACCCGGGATTGGCCAGCGTCAGGATCTGCTGGAAGGCCTCGCGGGTGCAGTGGTTCCCGCAGTCGATGCAGCGCACCTCGCTGATCCGGCCGTGGAGTTCGATCAGGTGGTGCTGACCGGCGCGACGGTGAAGGCCGTCGACATTCTGGGTGATCACGAGTTCGCGGGTCAGCTCGGCGAGCAGCCGATGGCCGCGATTGGGAGCCGCCGTCGTCATCCGCGACCAGCCGACATGGGCGCGTGCCCAGTAGCGCCGCCGGTTGTCCGTGCCGGCGACGAAGTCCTGGTAGGTCATCGGCAGCCGGACCGGGGGAGTGCCCTCCGGGCGCGGCCCGCGGTAGTCGGGTATCCCGGAGTCGGTCGAGATGCCGGCGCCGGTGAGGGTGACGAAGCGACGGTCGTGCAGCCGGTCGAGCGCTTCGATCGGGAGGCTCACGCGTAGCGGGCCGCGGCCCGGGCGCGTGCCTTCTGTGCCTCGACCTCGCGGTTCTTGGGCGTGGCACTGGTGGTCAGGCCGTCGAGCAGTCGCTGGGTCGCCTCCATGACCTCACGGACGGCGATGTCGAAGGCCTCCTGGTTGACCAGCGACGGATGGGTACTGCCGCTGATCTTGCGGACGTACTGCGTCGCCGCCGCGTGGACCTCGTCGCGGGTGGCCGGCGGCTCGAAATTGTGGAGGGTTCGGATGTTGCGGCACATGCCCCGAGCGTACGCCGCCATTCCTTGATCTCCGGCCGGGTGGAAGGATGCGAGTCATGGCGAAGCATGTGGCAGGTAAGGCAGCCGACCGGTCGTACGACATCGTGCTCTTCGGTGCCACGGGATTCACCGGCGGGCTGACCGCGCACTATCTGGCCGAGCACGCCCCCGCGGGATGCCGTTGGGCGCTGGCGGGCCGCAATCTCACCAAGCTCGAGGAGGTGCGCGCGAGCCTGGGCGAGGACTTCGCCGACCTGCCGCTGCTGCAGGCGGACTCGACCGACCAGGAGAGCCTGGCGGTGATCGCGCGCCATGCCCGCGTCGTGATCAGCACGGTCGGTCCGTACCTCCTCTACGGTGAGCCGCTGGTGCGTGCCTGCGCCGAGGCGGGCACCGACTATGTCGACCTCACCGGCGAGCCCGAGTTCG
>JASLCW010000122.1 GCA_030151765.1 Marmoricola sp. | reverse complement strand
GCCACCTGCACACCGAGTCGCGCGATCATCGCCGCGGAGTCGGCGCGCTCGGCGGCCGTGACCAGGCCGAGGTGGCGCGAGGGCGTGACGAGTTCGTCGTCGTGGGGAAGCCTGCCCAGCACCGGCAGCCCGAGCTTCTCGATCGCGCGAGTGATCTCGGCCGTGTTGCGATCCGAGCCGGCGCGATTGAGCACCACGCCCCCGATCCGCACCGAGGGGTCGAAGGCGACCATGCCCGCGACGATCGCGGCCGCCGTGCGAGAGAGCTTGGCGACATCGACGACGAGCACGACAGGACTCCGCGTCAGTTGCGCGACATGCGCTGTCGACGCGAACCCGTCGGTGCCCAATTTGCCGTCGTACAGGCCCATGACGCCCTCGATGACGGCGATCTCGGCATCGCGGGCACCATGCAGCAGCAGGGGTACGACGAGCTCTTCACCGACGAGATGGGGATCGAGATTGCGCCCCGGTCGGCCGGTGGCGAGAGAGTGGTAGCCGGGGTCGATGTAATCCGGGCCGACCTTGTGACCGCTGACCTCCAAGCCCTGCAAGCGCAGCGCCGCCATCAGGCCGGTGGCGACGGTCGTCTTGCCCTGGCCAGTGGAAGGAGCCGCGACAACAAAGCGGCTTACCACTCGATGCCCTTCTGGCCCTTCTGGCCGGCGTCCATGGGGTGCTTGACCTTCGTCATCTCGGTGACCAGGTCGGCGATCTCGACCAAGCGCGGGTCGGCACCACGACCGGTGATGATCACGTGCTGGTGGCCGGGACGGTCACGCAGCGTCGTGACGACCTCGTCGACGTCGACCCAGCCCCACTTCATGAGATAGGTGAACTCGTCGAGCACCAAGAGGTCGTGGCTCTCGTCCGCCAGCCGTCGCTTGACCTCTTCCCAGCCCTCGCGGCCGGCAGCCTCGTGATCGTCGGCCTCGCCCTGCTTGCGGCTCCAGGACCAGCCCGAACCCATCTTGTTCCACTGCACCGGTCCGCCCTCGCCGGTCTCCTCGTGCAGCGCCCCTAGACGTTCGAGCACGGTCTGCTCGCCGATCCGCCATTTGGCCGACTTCACGAACTGGAAGACACCGATGTTCCAACCCTGGTTCCAGCCACGTAGCGCGAGACCGAAGGCCGCCGTGGACTTTCCCTTGCCGTCGCCGGTGTGGACGACCAACAGCGGTCGGTTGCGGCGCTGTCGCGTGGTCAGGCCGTCATTCGGTACGGCGAGCGGTTGCCCCTTCGGCATCACGCGACTCCCTTCACGGTCGTGGTGAGCGCTTCGGCGGTCACTTCGGAGACCGGCAAGTGCTGGGCGCCGAGGAGTTCGGCGAGCTCGACGGCAAGGCCGAGGCGCAGGGGTCCGCTCTCGCCGTCGACGACGACCGTGGTCACGCCGAGGCCGGCGAGGTACGCCGCCGCCTGCCGGGAACGTCCGACGGCGCCGGGACCACCGGTGGCGCGCCCGTCGGTGACCACGACCAGCAGCGGCCGCAGGCGCGGATCGCGGAGACGTTCGCGTCGCAGGACACGTGCTGCTTCGAGCAATCCCTCGGCGAGCGGCGTACGTCCGCCGGCAGGCAATTCGTCGAGCCGTGCGGCGGCGATGTCGACCGAGTGTGTCGGCGGCAGCGTCAGTTCCGCTTCCTGCCCGCGGAAGGTGATCAGGCCGACCTTGTCGCGGCGCCGGTAGGCATCGAGCAACAGGGACAGCACGGCGGTCTTCACCTGCGTCATCCGCTTGCGTGCGGCCATCGAGCCCGAGGCGTCCACACAGAAGAGCACCAGGTTGGCCTCACGCCCCTCCCGTACGGCGGTGCGGATGTCCTCGACCTGCAGGGCAACTCTCTTGTCGACGCGCTCCCGGGTCGCCTGCTTGCCGGCGGCGGCCAGCAGCGTCTCGACGAGATGGAGCGATCCGCCGGAGCCGTCAGGACGACGTGCACCTACCCGACGGCCGGTGCTCGAAATCGCCCGGCTGCGTCGTCCCGCACTGCCCTCGCCCAGCCCGTCGACGCGCAGCAGCTTGGGCCGGTACGGCGTCGCGGCGCCGACAGTGCTGCTCGGTAGCTGACCGGACGGCTGCTCCACAGGAGCCTCGACTTCTTCGTCCTGTTGGCGATCCGCCTCAGGGCCGTCCGCCGGGCTCTCCTCCGGCTGGTCGCTCGACTGGTCGGTGCCCTCGCCGGGCTGGTCCGGTCCGGAGGGGTTCGGGTCGTCGGGCCCCTCCGGCGGTTCGGGAGGCAGTTCCTCGTCACCGAGGATCCGGTCGAGCAGGTCCTCGTCGAGGCCCGGAGCATCGAAAGGATTGCGTCGCCGGCGATGCGGCAGCGCCAGCAGGGCCGCACGCCGGATGTCCGCGCGGGTGACCTCGTCGCGCCCCACCCAGGCGGCGTGGGCGACGGCGGTACGCGCGGTCACGATGTCGGCTCGCAGTCCGTCGACCTCGAAGGCGGCGCACACCTCGGCGATCTTGAGCAGGGCAGGCTCGCCCAACCGGACCTTGCCGACATGCTCACGCGCGGCTTCGATGCGTTCGGTCAAGCGGGCATCGTCATCGGCATAGCGACCGATGAAGGCGCCGGGATCGGTGTCATAGGCGATGCGGCGGCGTACCACTTCGGCGCGCAACTCGGGTTCCCGCGGCGCGGCCACCTCGACGGTCAGTCCGAAGCGATCCAGGAGCTGCGGGCGGAGCTCGCCCTCCTCGGGGTTCATCGTGCCGATCAGCACGAAACGCGCGGCGTGCTCGACCGAGACGCTGTCACGCTCGACACTCACCCGGCCCATCGCGGCCGCGTCGAGGAGCAGATCAACGAGATGGTCGTGCAACAGGTTGACCTCGTCGACGTACAGGATGCCGCGATGCGCGCGCGCCAGAAGGCCGGGCTCGAACTCGACGCTGCCCTGCGAGAGCGCCTTCTCCAGGTGGAGTGAACCGAGCACGCGATCCTCGGTGGCACCGACGGGCAGCTCGACCAGGCGTACGGCGCGCTCCGCGATCGAGTCGTCCCCGAACGGGCCGTCCGGCGAACTGTCCGTGCCCGCGGGGTCGATCGAGAAGCGGTCGCCGTCGTACACCTCGATCGGCGGTAGTACGGCGGCCAGCGCGCGGACGGTCGTCGACTTCGCGGTGCCCTTCTCGCCACGGATCAGCACGCCGCCGATCTCCGGGGAGATCGTGGTGAGGACGAGAGCCAGGCCCATGCTGTCGAGGGTGTCGGACTCGCAGCCGACGACCGCCGAGAAGGGGTACTGGAAGGGGTGTTGGAGTGGCATGTGAGGCTCCCGCTCGCTGCGCCATTGGAAATGGTCGGGCGCGGGGCCGGTCTTCGGACTTGCCGAGTCCCCCACGTCGTGGAGGCTCGGTTCACCGCAGCGGGCCTGTGCCGGAATCTCACCGGCTTCCCAGATTCTCCCCTCCGGTCGTCCCCACCGTTTCCGATGGCTGGGCCGTCAGGGCACCTCGTGCCTGTGCGCCCACGATAGCGTCTGCTCCGATGTCCGAGCGCACTCCCCCATTCCACGAGCCGACCGATGTCGTCGTGCTCGGCATCGGCGCCGGCGGTTGGGATCTCGTTCCCGAATGGGATAGGCAGACGATCCTCGAGGCCGATGTCGTCCTCGGCGGGCACCGTCATCTGGCGATGCTTCCCGACGTACCCGGCCAACGACGCGAGCCCTGGCCCGCACCCCTGCGCGCGGGGCTCGCCGCTCTCCTGGACTCGCTGTCCGGTCGCGTCGTGGCGCTCGCCTCCGGTGACCCGCTCGTCTCCGGCATCGGCAGCACGCTGATCGAGCTGGTCCCCGCCGATCGCCTCGTCATCCGTCCGGCGGTGTCGTCGGTGGCGCTCGCGCGGGCACGGATGGGCTGGCCCGCGGAGAGCTGCGCCGTGGTCTCGGTCGTGGGCCGGGAGGTCGCGCTGGTACGACGCGAACTCGCCCCCGGGCGGCGTGTGCTCGTGCTCTCCTCGGACGAGAAGACCCCGCGTGCACTGGCAGAAGTCCTCGTGTCGGCCGGCTACGAGGAGACGGAGATGAGCGTCCTCGGCGACCTCGGCAGCCGTCATGCCAGTCGGTTCACCGCGACTGCGGGCCAGTGGCTGGCGGACGACCGCGAGCTGCCGCGCCTCAACATCGTCGCCTTCGCATGCACCGGCGCACTCGCCACCGGATGGGCGACGGGCCTGCCCGACGAGGCTTTCGAGAACGACGGCCAGCTCACCAAGCGCGATCTGCGCGCGTCGGCGCTGGCCCGCCTGATGCCGGTGCCCGGACAACTCCTCTGGGACGTCGGCGCCGGCGCCGGATCGGTCGGCATCGAGTGGATGCGCGCCCATCCGTCGTGTCGCGCGATCGCGATCGAGGCGTCGAGTGAGCGGGCGGCGCGGATCGGGCGCAATGCCGGGCACCTCGGCGTACCGGGGCTCGAGATCGTGACGGGCAGCGCCCCCGGAGCCCTCGCCGGACTACCGCGGCCCGACGCCGTCTTCGTCGGTGGCGGCGCCACGCGCCCGGGTGTCCTCGACGCCTGCCTGGAGGCCATCGCCCCCGGTGGGCGGCTCGTCGTCCACGGCGTGACCCTGGAGACCGAGCAGCTGCTGGCCGAGTCCTATCGCCGCCTCGGTGGCGAACTCACCCGCATCTCCGTCGAGAGCGCCGCCCCCATCGGCTCCTTCACCGGCTGGACCCCCGCCCGGTCCGTCACTCAATGGGCCCGCACCCGAGAGGGGTCGTAGAGATGGGACTCGGCACAGGAGTCGTGCTCGAGCGCACGTCCCACGATGATCACGGCGGCCTGGCGCAGGC
The DNA here is from genome assembly GCA_030151765.1 of Marmoricola sp. GTDB lineage: Bacteria > Actinomycetota > Actinomycetes > Propionibacteriales > Nocardioidaceae > Marmoricola. The sequence goes on along the minus strand of JASLCW010000122.1, from coordinate 5,686 downwards.
CGGCTGACTCGACCCGGTCGGCGATGGTCGCGACGGTGCCGCGGAGAACGACCTCCTCGGGCTGACTGGCCCGGAAGACGACGGCGACCGGGCAGTCCTCGCCGTACGACGGCTCGAGCTCGGCCATCAGCTCCCGGACCCGGGTGATCGCCAGATGGAGCACCAGCGTGGCCCTGGTGGCGGCGAAGGCGGCCAGGGACTCACTCGGCGGCATCGCGGTCGAGCGCGCCTGCGTACGGGTGAGCACGACGGACTGAGCCAGCAGCGGGACGGTCAGTTCCCGGCCCAGCCGGGCCGCCGCGGCGGCGTACGCCGGGACGCCCGGGGTGACCTCCCATGCGATCCCGGCCGCATCGAGTCGCCTGGTCTGCTCGGTGAGGGCCGAATAGAGCGACGGATCACCCGAGGTCAGCCGCACGACGGAGCGGCCGGCACCTGCGGCCTCGACGACCGTCGCGGTGATCTGGTCCAGGTCGAGGCCCTGGGTGTCGACCAGCGCGGCATCCGGTGAGCAGTGCTCGAGCACCTCGGGGTCGAGATAGGTCCCCGGATAGAGCACCACCTCGGCCTCGGCGAGCAATCGGGTCGCCCGCACGGTCAGCAGGTCGGCGGCTCCGGGCCCGGCGCCGACGAACTGAACCGTCATCGCACGAACCTCGGCGTCCACACGCCCGCCGGGCTCACCCGCGTGCTCTCCGCGCCCACGATCAGCAGGCATTTCATGTCGATCGCCGACGGATCGAGCTCGGCGAGAGTCGTCACCGTCAGCGACTCCTCATCGCGCCCGACATCGCGGCCCACGATCACGACCGTGTCGGGCCTGCGCTCCTCCAGCAGGATCCGTTGCGCCTCGGCGATCTGCCCGACCCGGGAGCGCGACGCCGGGTTGTAGATCGCGAGCACCAGGTCGGCCTGGGCGACCGCGCGCAGTCGCCGCTCGACGACCGCCCAGGGCTTCAACCGGTCCGAGAGACTGACCACCGCGAAGTCGGCGCCGATCGGGGCACCCGCCCGGGCCGCCACCGCCTGAACCGCACTGACCCCCGGCAGCACCGTGATCGGGACGTCGGCGTACGCCGGGTCCTCGGCCGCCTCGAAGACCGCTGCCGCCATCCCGAAGACGCCGGCGTCTCCCCCGGACACGACCGCGACCCGCTCGCCGGCCCGCGCCAGATCGAGCGCCTGGCGGGCGCGGTCCACCTCCACGGTGTTCCCGGACGCGTGGCGCTCCAGCCCGGCCCGCTGGGGGACGCGGGCGAGGTACGGCGCGTAGCCGACGACGTGGTCCACCCCGGCAAGCGCATCGCGGGCCTCGGGCGTGAGCCAGCCGTCGGGGCCGGGGCCGAGCCCGACGACGAGGAGGCCGGCCGGTCCGGTCACGGCCGCCGCCGTCTCGGCCGTCGCCCGGACGCCGGGCTCGCGCGAGCGGCGGCCGTTGCGAGAGTCGCCCGGCACCACGATCAGCGAGAAGTAGGGCACCGAATCCGGGTCGACCTCGGCCACCGGCGACCAGCGCTCCTCGGGCATCGAGGCCCGTTCGACGTACATCGCGCCGTCGAGGCGCCCGGCTGCCTCCAGCGCACGGCGTACGGCCGGGAAGGTGCGTCCCAGCTTCATGATCACGGCCGCGTCGGTGTCCGCGAGCCGGCGGGCCAGCTCGGGCTCGGGCAGGGTGCCGGGCAGCACCGTGAGCACGTCGGTCTGCCGGGCGAGGGGGCTCGCGGCCGCCGCGGCGCCGGCGACGAAGGCGGGGACGCCGGGCACGATCTCCGTCGGATAGCGCCCGGCCAGCCGGTCGTGCATGTACATCGCGGAGCCGTAGAAGAGCGGATCCCCCTCCGCCAGCAGCACCACCCGCCGCCCGGCGTCCAGGTGTACGGCGAGGCGCGCGGCGGACTCCTCGTAGAAGTCGGCCAGTGCGCCGACATAGCCACCGGGATGCGCGGTCTCCCCCGTGGTGACGGGATAGATCAGCTCCTCCTCGATCACACCCGCGGGGAAGAGATCCGCGGCGATGCGCCGGGCATTCGACCGCTTGCCCACACCGGCATGGAAGGCGATCACCTCGGCCGACTCGATCAACCGTGCTGCCTTGCGCGTGATCAGCTCCGGGTCACCGGGTCCGACACCGACGCAGTGGAAGCTTGCCTGCTCGCTCGTCATTCCTCCTCCTGGGCAAGGGCGTTGAGGGCCGACGAGGTCATGGCCGAGCCACCGCGACGACCGCGTACGACGACGTACGGGATGTCGATGCCGTGCTCCCCGGCCAGGTCGACGAGCGCCTGCTTGGACTCCGCGGCGCCGATGAAGCCGACCGGGCAGCCGATGATCGCGGCCGGCCGCGGTGCGCCGTCCACGAGCATCTCCAGCAGATGGAAGAGCGCGGTCGGCGCATTGCCGAGGGCGACCACGGCGCCCTCCAGCCACGGCTCCCACAGCGAGACCGCGGCCGCCGTACGTGTCGTGGACCAGGCCTGTGAGAGCTCGGGAACCCTGCTGTCGTTGAGGAAACACAGCACGTCGTTGTCCCGGGGCAGGCGCGAGCGGGTCACCCCCGTGGCAACCATCGTGGCGTCGCAGAGGATCGGGGCGCCTCTCTCCAATGCGCTGCGGGCGGTCGACACCAGTCCCGGATGTACGACGAGGTCGTCGACGAGATCGAGCTGCCCGCTGCCGTGGATCATCCGTACGGCGAGCTTCTCGGCGTCCGCCGGAATCCGCGACAGATCGGACTCCCTGCGGATCGTGGCGAAGGAGTCCACGTAGATGTCGGCCCCCGTCGTCACGTAGTGATAGCGCCGCCGTGGCGCACGCAGCTCGGTCATCGTTTCTCCTCGTCGTACGTCGAAGTCGGCACCAGCACGCCCTTCCACGGCGTGACGATGACCTCGTGGTCCGTCTCCCGAGCCGGCCATCGGGAGGCATCGGCCAGCCAGGCCCGGTCGATCCCCTCGTCGCCGACGGGGATGTGGATGCCACCGGGCACGGGTCCGAGCTGGAGCCCGCCGGTCGCGGCCGGGAGCCTCGGGTCGGCGGTCTCCCCGGCCAGGAGCCCGTTCGCCAGCTCGGCGACATGCCAGGCGGCCGCCGGTCCCTCTCCACGCCGCCGAACGAAGCGCTCGGCCAGGTCCACCAGGTGTGCGGCCGCCTCGGCCACCGGCACGACCGGCCCCCAGGCGGTACCGGCGCGCAGCTGAGCCTCCGTGGCATCGAGCACGACCAGTGCGAGATCCGCGGCGTGCCCGACCAGATCGCCGCGGCCGTCGTCGAGGACGAACAGGAAGCGACCCGGCAGGCCGGCCAGCAGTTCGCTCTCGCGGATCCGGCGGTCCAGGTCCGCGGCCACGGGACGCAGGTCGGTTCGCCCACCGGAGAGCCCGGTCTGCGGCGAGACCAGGACATTGCGCACCAGGTCGTGCGCGGGTGAGGGCACCAGGCCGGTCGCGAGCAGGGCATCGCGCACGGCCGCGTCGAGCTCACCCGATCCGGGCAGCGCACGCAGCTGGAGGTTGGCGCGCACCGTGACATGCACGCGCCCGTCGCCGTACCGCTCCGCGATGTCGAGCAGCGCCGCGAGGCGGGACATCGGGAGGCGCCCGCCGATCAGTCGCAGCCGCACCAGCAGACCGTCCGCGGCCGGCCAGGGCCGGAAGACGCCGGGGCAGCGATCCGCCCGGGTCCGGGTCGTGTCCATTCACCTGCTCCGCCGTCAGGGACCCGTTCGCGGGGTCTCGGGGTTGCCCCGCGATGTGCGTCACGGGAGCCAGCAGGTCTTCGGACTCGGGTTCGTCCGGGCGGGACACCTTCCCAGGGCAGTGCCCCAGTGGTCGTCGTCCCGCCCGTCACCCTCACCGCTGCGCGTCAGTCCCGGATTCACACCGGGTTCCCTGACCCCACTGCGTGGAGTTCGACTGGCGGGGCGACTCTACCGCGCCGACGACGCCGGCGATCAGCGCGCCGGCGGATCCTCCGCGGGCGGGCGTGATCAGGCGACGAGCGGAACCAGGGCGCCGGAGAGCCGGAGCAGCAGTTCGTCGCGGCTGAGGCCGGCCGGGTCGTCGATCCAGGCGAGGACGGCGTCCTCCACGAGCGCGGCCCAGGAGCGCGCCAGCAGGCGGCTGGCGGGCGAGTCGACGAGGGCGTCCTCGTCGAGGGCCTGTGCCTTCTCGAAGACGCGGTCGGTGAGTGCCTGACGGGCCTCGAGATGGATCTTGCGCAGTTCCTCGTTGCCTCCGGCCGCGGAGCGCACCAGCGAGACATAGCCCGCCTTGTTCTCGACGACGTAGTCGAGATAGGCACCCAGTGAGGCCTGCAACTGGCTGAGCGGATCACCCGAACCGGTCGGCGCGGTGATCGCGTAGATGTCCTCGACCGCCTTGCGCACGACGGCCACGTGGAAGTCGTTCTTGTTGCCGAAGTAGTGGTACAGCAACCCGCGGGAGATCCCCGCCTGGTCGGCCAGCAGTTCGATGGAGAGCTCGTCCAGCGACCGGGTCGCGAGCAGCCCGACACCGATCTCGAGGAGCTGGTTGCGGCGCTCCTCGGGGCTCATCCGGACACGGGCAGTGGTCGACGCCATGTGGCGAAGACTACTGAACAAGGTTCAACAATGCTATTGACGCTCGTTCAATATCGGGTAGATTTCCGGTCATGAAGTCGTTGGACAACAAGGTCGTCGTCATCACCGGAGCGGGCTCGGGCATCGGCCGGGCACTCGCCCTCAATGTCGCCTCGAAGGGCGCCCGCGTGGCGGTCTCCGACTGGAATGCCGACGGGCTCGCCGAGACCGTCGACCTGCTGAAGAATGCCGGCGCCAGCGAGATCAAGGCCGACCAGCTCGACGTGAGCGACAAGGAGGCCTTCATCGCCTACGCCGCCGACGTGAAGGACCACTTCGGCGTCGTCAACGTCGTCGTCAACAACGCCGGCGTCTCCCACTCCGGCCCGGTCACCGACATGGAGTACGCCGACTTCGAGTGGATCGTGGGCGTGAACTTCTGGGGAGTCGTCTACGGCACCCGGGAATTCCTCCCCCACCTGATCGAGTCCGGCGACGGCCACATCGTGAACATCTCCAGCCTCTTCGGCCTGGTCTCGATGCCCAGCCAGAGCACCTACAACGCCACGAAGTACGCCGTACGCGGCTTCACCGAGTCCGTCCGCGAGGACATGCTGGTGGCCGGTCACCCGGTCGGCGTCACCTGCGTCCACCCCGGCGGCATCAAGACCGGGATCGCCCGCAACGGCCGCACCACCGCCCACGAGGACCACGACAAGCTCGCGCAGACCTTCGACGAGAAGCTCGCCCGGATGACCCCGGACAAGGCCGCCTCGATCATCGTCGGCGCCATCCTGGCGAACCGTCCGCGTCAGCTGGTCGGCATCGATGCGCACGCGATCCACTGGGTCGGCAAGCTGCTCGGCGCCCGCTACCAGGACGTCTTCTCACGCGCCTCGAAGGCAATCCTGCCCCACTGACGTGAGATCCCACTCAAATGCATGTTGGGACCCCTGAGACCCCAGCAAAATGCATTCTCAACCTTCCGAGACCCCACTCGAATGCAAACCGTCTGCATTTGAGTGGGGTCTCGGCATGTTCTGAGTGCACTTGAGTGGGGTTGTCCCGCGTCAAGAACATGGCAGGGATTTCTCGGTTTGAAAGGTGGGGATCGTCGGGTCGGCGAGT
>JASLCW010000085.1 GCA_030151765.1 Marmoricola sp. | reverse complement strand
TGGTCGTCGCTCGCGACATCGCCCACGCCAAGATCCAGGAGCGCCTGGACGCCGGCGAGGAGATGCCGCAGTACCTCAAGGACCACCCCGTCTACTACGCCGGCCCGGCCAAGACCCCCGAGGGCATGGCCTCCGGCTCCTTCGGCCCGACCACGGCCGGCCGGATGGACTCCTATGTGAAGGCCTTCCAGGCCGCCGGCGGCTCGATGGTCATGCTGGCCAAGGGCAATCGCTCCAAGCAGGTCACCGATGCCTGCAACGAGTACGGCGGCTTCTACCTCGGCTCGATCGGCGGTCCCGCGGCCCGACTCGCCCAGGACTGCATCAAGAGCCAGGAGGTCATCGAGTACCCCGAGCTCGGCATGGAGGCGATCTGGAAGATCGAGGTCGAGGACTTCCCCGCCTTCATCGTCGTCGACGACAAGGGCAACGACTTCTTCACCGACCCGTCCGGCAGCGTCACCGTGCCGCTCAGCGGCATCCGGGTGCGCTCCGCGGAGAAGTGATCAGCCGGCGCGCTCCCGGACCAGGAGCGCGTTGAGCAGTTCCGCGGCCTGATCCGCATCGTCGACGGTGATCGCCAGGTCCGAGGCACCCCGGCGGGCGATCACCAGCCCGGGGCCACGTCGTACGACGAGAGCAGTGCCGCGAGGGCCGATCCGGAAGCCCCAACCGCCCCACTGCATCGGACTGATCTGGCGCGCCTCGACGGCCTCGATGCGTTCCAGCTGGGTGCGGAAGGCCGGCCAGCCGACCGGACCGAAATGGGCCGCCACGCCCGCGCGGTCGACACGCACGAGGATCTCCGAGGTCCAGCCCCGAACTTTTCACGCCCGCTACCCTTCGCAGGTGTTCCCCGGCTCCGACGTACGACGCATCGCCGAGGCGGTCTCTCCCCGTGGGGAGATCGTGCTCAGCGAACGCCGTACCGACGATTCGCGCGTCCTCGAGCTCCGCGTCAACGGCGTCTACGTCATGGATGACCACGAGACTTCCAGCGAGGTCGCACTGGCACAACAGGCTCTGGCCGCGAGCGCCCTGCCCGCCAAGGTTCTCGTCGGCGGCCTCGGGCTCGGCTTCACCGCGACCGAGGTCCTGGGCGATCCGCGCGTCCGTGAGCTCGTGGTCGTCGAGATCGAGGAATCCCTGATCACCTGGATGCGCGACGGCACCGTCCCGCACGGACCGCCGTTGATGGACGAGCCGCGCCTGACCGTCGTCAATGCCGACCTGCGCGAGCACCTCATGCGCACGACGGACCGCTACGACCTGGTCCTGCTCGACATCGACAACGGACCCGACAATCTCGTCCACACCGGCAATGCCTCCCTGTACGGCGATGCCGGCCTCACCGCCGTGCGCCGCGTCCTCGCCGAACACGGGGCTGTCGTGATCTGGTCGGCCGGCCGCTCGGAATCCCTTCTGTCATTGATGTCTCGCTTCATCGGCCCCTCTAGTGAGGCCGCCCTGCCGGTGCACGCGGACAGTCACCCGACGGACTACTACCTCTACACCGCCATCCTGGAGAAGCAGCCGTGACCATGACCCGACCTCGCCACCGCCTCGTCCTCGCCTGGCTGATCGTCCTCGGCGCCGGCCTGCTGACGGCCATCGTGATCGCCGCTCTGCTGACGCCGGCCAATCGCGCCTATCTCACCGGCGGCGCGGACCACGAGCGCGTTGTCGTGACCGGGATCGAGAAGGCGACGCACTCCTGCGGTCGCGGCACCGGCGACACGGTGCTCGTGGCACGCGCCTCGGATCCGTCCTGGGTGGGCCGGGCCTCCACCTGCGGCCACCACCCGAAGGTCGGGGCGAAGATCGACGTCTGGCATCTCACCGCCACCAAGGTGACCCTGGCGGATCCGCGATCAACGGTGATCCTCGCCGGGCTCCTGCTGCTGGTGCTCATCGGCTCTGGCGTCTACGGCGTACGCCGGATGCTGCGCCTTCCTGCCTGACCCCTCGCAACGACAGTGGGGGTGCCCGGCGAACCGGACACCCCCACTCATCGACTCAGCGGGTCACTTGACGGTGATCTTCACCGCCTTCGACTTGCCCGCGTTGTAGTTGCCGTCACCGGCGTAGACGGCCACCACCTTGACCTTGCTCTTCTTCTTCACGGTGAACTTGATCTTCACCGTGCCGTTGACGAGCTTGCCCTTGCCGAGCACCTTCTTGCCGGCCATCAGCTTGACGACACCGGTGGCGTTGATTCCGGCCACCTTCGTGACCGAGACCGTCGCGGTGGTCTTCTTCTTGTGCTTGAAGGCCTTCGGCTTGACCGACAGCTTCACCGACGAGGCCGACTTCACCACGGTCAGCGTGACCGCATTGGACGTCGCCGGCTCGTAGTTGTCGTCACCGGCGTACGTCGCGACGACCGGGAAGCTGCCCGCCTTGGCGGACGAGAAGGTCAGCGTGGCCGTGCCGTCGGTTGCCTGTCCCGTCGCCAGCTGCGTTCCGCCGGCAGTCAGGGTGACCGCTCCGGTTGCGCCCGGACCGGCATCCTTCGGGATGGTGACGGTCGCTGTCACCTGCTGACCACGGGCCGCCTTCGTCGGCGCCAGACTCAGCCCGATGGTGGCTGCGGCGTTGAGCTTCACCACCTGGGCCTTGTCACCGATCGCGTTCTGGAAGTGCACGATCAGCGCACCCTTGCCGTTGTCCGCGGCGTACGACGCCGGGTCGCGGTTCAGGTTCAGCACCGAGTCGACCGAGTCCGGGTAGAGGACGGGCGACTCACTGCCGTCGTAGTCACCAGCCAGCGTGACACCCGGGTGCAGCACGTCGGTGCTCAGCGGGTTGACCAGCTCACCGTCGTCGTTCATCCCGACCGTGTCGATCGGGTCGGACGAATACATGGTGTAGCTCGAGACGCCGTAGCTGATCCGCGAATGATCCGCGGTGATCCCGGGGAGTGCCCCGAGCCAGACCGGCAGCACCATCGTGTCGCTGTTCAGCAGTGCCGTGTCGGTGTCGCCGAAGGCGCCGTTGATCAGCTCGTCGTCGATGACCTCACCGGTGGTGAGATCGACCAGCTCCGACACCAGGATGTCCGTGTCCGGGAACCGGGTGTTGTAGGCCACCACATCGGGAACTCCGTCGCCGGTGCTGTCGATGTAGATGTCGTACTCGCCCATTCCGGCCGTCCCGGGCACACCGGACGGCGAACGCCAGGGTCCCTGAGCGCTGACGGCGAAGTAGACCATGCCGTCCTCCAGGGGATCCTGCCCGTTGCCGGTGAGCTGCGGCGCGTCGGACGTGGTGCCGACGTACTTCAGGTCACCCGAACGCTGGTCCTCGAAACTGACGCAGTGCGTCGTGACCGTGTCGGAGCACGTCGGCGCCTTGCCGTCCGTCGCCTGCAGCTCGAAGCCGGCGACCAGCGACTCGGTGTGCGCGTCTCCCGTGCCGTTGTTGACGTCCGAGCCGGTCAGCGGCAGCACCGCGGACTGCGACGCGCCCGCGGGGAGCGTCATCTTCGGCTGCTGGGTCATCGTCGACACCGGACGGGGTGCGGCGTACACGGGCACCCGCAGCTGCGGCGCGCTGCCGCTCGGGCTGAAGAGCACCAGGCCGCTGACATCGGACTGGAAGACCCGGGGATAGCCGGCCTGCGTCAGGTCGACCGTCGGGTCATGCGTCTTGGTCAGCTGCGACGGGTCGACCGTCAATGTGACGGTCACGGTCTTCGAAGACCGGGGGTCCACGCTCACCGAGTCCGGCGAGACACTCACCACCGCGCCGGGCGCCTCGGTGCGAGCCTCGTACGACACGTCGTAGCTGGCCGGGGACGTCGTGGTGTTCTGCACCTTGATCGTCTTGTGCAGCGTGACCGGCTGGCTCACCGCCACGGGACCGAACGAGGCACTCACCGCGCCCGGGTCGTCCGCGTTGTAGGCGAGGACGCCGTTGTCGAGCGCCGCCTTCACATCGAGACGGCCGGAGCCGACCCGCTGCGGGGCGTACTTCTCACCCGTGTGGTTCAGGCCCGTGTAGAGGTCCTGGCCCGCGGTGTTCATCAGGTCCGCCTTGGCCTGCTCCGGCGTCCAGTTCGGGTGTGCGGAATGCACCAGCGCCGCCGCTCCGGCCACCATCGGGGTGGCCATCGAGGTGCCGCTGTCGTTGGCGCCGCCGTCACCGGTGCCGCTGCCGACCGAGAAGACGCTCTCGCCGACGGCGGCGATGTCGGGCTTCACATTGCCGACGTCACCGATGCCGCGCGAGGAGAAGCCGGTCACCATGTCGTCGCGACCGGTGGCGATCTGACGGAATCCGGAGACCGTCGTACCGGAGACGGTAACGGTGGTCGGGGACTCCAGGGCCGTGCGGATGGCGTCGCCGCCGCTCTTGGCGACCAGGACGCCCGGGATCACAGCGGATCCGGTGATGCCCGCGGAGAAGGTCTCGCTGTCGTCGGCGTAGATGAAGCCGGCAGCTCCCGCAGCGACCAGGTTGGCCGCGCGTGCGGCCGATCCGCAGCGCCGATCGGCGTCGGTGTCGGTCCACTCGACGAAGGCGATCTTGCCGGCGACCGCGGCCGCGTCCGTCGAGTTCAGCGGCTTGCAGCCGTCGAGGTTCGCCGGGTCGGTGACCCGGACGACGTCGCCGGAAAGGTCGGGCTTGTTGGCCCAGTCGTAGGCGATCGAACGCTCCGCGCCGTACTTGTCGTTCGTCGGAGCCGACAGGTTGAGCGAGTCGAGCTGCGCGTAGTTGTCCGTGCTGGCCGCGGCCGTGAGCGC
>JASLCW010000081.1 GCA_030151765.1 Marmoricola sp. | reverse complement strand
GCCGGGTAGGGCGTCAGCCGTTGAGGGCGCGGAACTCGGTCCAGATCTGCGCGGACTCGTCACGGCCCTCGGCGAGGTGCACCAACTCCATCGGGCTGGTGTCGCTGCCGTCGAAGAAGTTGCGCAGGTGCATGTCCGAGAAGCCGTGCTCGGCCGCATCGTCGCGGGTCGAGGCGTAGTAGCACTTGTCGATGCCGGCCCACAGCATCACGGCCACGCACATCGGGCAGGGCTCGCAGGTGGCGTACATGACCATGCCCTCGAGGCTGAGCGTGTTCAGCTTCGCGCAGGCCTCCCGTACGGCGAGCAGCTCGGCATGGCCCGACGGGTCCATGTCGCGCAGCACGGTGTTGCCGACGCTGACCACGACCTCGTTGCCCTTGACCAGCGTGGCGCCGAAGGGGCCGCCCTTGCCACCACGCATGCCCTCGATGGTGATGTCGGCGGCCTGGGTGAAGTAGGCGTCGACTTCCTGGGGAGTCGGATTGCTCATGGCACGTTTCCTTTCAGCCCTGACGGCGGTTGGCGGCGATGGTCAGCGAGTAGCCGACGAAGCCGATGAGGAGGCCGGAGAAGAAGGCCAGGTTCTTGACGTCGACCAGGAAGCTCACGTCCTTGAAGACGGTCCCGGCCATGGTGAACAGGAAGCTGACCACGAGCACGGAGATCGCACGCCAGTTGTAGGCGACCTGGGGTGCCTTCGGGTCGGCGTAGATGCTGTCGAGGTCGACGGTCCGCTTCCGCTCCACGAAGTACGACGCCAGCATGATGCCCGCGATCGGTCCGAACATGGAGCCGATGAAGGAGTAGAAGAAGAACAGCGCGCTGGTCGCCTCGAGGAACTTCCAGGGCAGGAAGAGCGTGCCCACGACCGCGGTCAGGATCGATCCGTTGCGCACCGTGAAGAGCTTCGGCCATTCGGCGGTCAGCTGCAGGCCCGCCGGCAGCATGTTGCCGAAGACGCAGAAGGCGGTCATGCCGACATTCATCGACAGGATCAGCAGGACGACGACGGAGGGATTGCCGATCGAGTTGATCGCGTCCACGAAGACCGTCGGCCGGTTGATGTCGAAGTTGCCGTGCGTGGTCACGCTGAGCGAGGCCATGAAGGAGACCGTCACCAGGATGAAGAGCAGGTACGACGCGATCACCCCGATGGGGAAGCCGATCGCCGGTGCCTTCGTGGTGGTGGCATTGCGGGTGTAGTCGCCGGTGTTGACGATCGGGCCGGCCCAGTTCGAGACGAGCGCGGCCACGCAGCCGATGAAGACCAGCGGCGTCACCTTGCTGTCCACGGGGTGCACGTCGAACATGGCGGAGAAGCTGCCCACGTTGCGGATGGCCAGGACGACGCCGATCACGATCAGCACGTAGACGGCCGGGTTGGCCCAGGTGCTGAACTTGCCGAGGAATTTCTGCCCGGTGAGGAAGAGCGCAACGGTGATCACCCACATGATCAGGTAGGAGATCGCCGTCGGCACGGCCAGGCCGAGGATGTGTCCGCCGAGGTCGGCGTACCCCGGGAAGATCTTGTCCATCACCACGTCGAGCGCCTGCGCGCTGGAGACGGTGGAGAGGCCGAAGAAGACGATGCCGGCTATCGTGCCGCGGATCGCCGCGGGGATCAGCGCGCCCTTGGTCCCGAAGGAGTCGCGCAGGAGCATCGCGAAGGGTACGCCGTAGCGCGCGGAGGCCTGCCCGTTGAGGACATAGCCGACCGAGACGATGACCGCGCTCAGGAAGATCGCGGCGACGACCTGCTTGGCGGTCAGGCCCAGCGCGAAGAATCCGACGACGGTGAAGTACGACAGGATGTTGTGGATCGGTCCCATCCACACGGTGATGAACTGCGGGGTCGACCAGGTGCGGTCCTGCGGGCGGACCGGGAGCACGTCCTCGGCGTAGCCGCGGGCGGCGTAGGTCGCGAGCGCCTCGGCGCCCGGGTCGATCAGCTCGGCGGCAGTCGTGGTGGTCATGTCAGTTGCTCCCTCAAGCCTTGCCGATGGTGTCGGCGAGCTGGACGATCGCCTGCTGGAAGGCCTCGACGGGCGGGTGCACGATGCCGGCGCCGATCATGCCGATGCCCGGCTCCTTGTGCGCGATCGCGGTGTTGATCAGCGGCAGGATGCCGGTCTCGATCACCTTGCGTACGTCGATGCCGCTCGGCACGCCCATGAAGTCGAGCGCCGGGATGGTGACATTGGGGTTGTTCGCGGTGGTGATCGCGTTCATCGTCTTCGAGTAGCCCATCGCCTCCTGCACGGTGCCGCCGACGAGCGCGACGATCGCCGGCGCGGCCGCCATCGCGAAGCCGCCGACGCCGTAGGTCTCGGTGATCGCCGAGTCGCCCATGTCGAGTCCCGAGTCGGCCTCGGTGTAGCCGGCGAACATCGGGCCGATGACCTGCTGGGCGGGCCCGGTGAACCACTGGTCGCCGGTGCCCGAGACCCGGATGCCGAAGTCCACGCCGTTGCGGCACATGGCCGTGACGACGGTGGAGTTCTCGATGCCGATCGCGGCATCCATCGCGGCCTTGGCGGTCACCATCCACGTCGGGCCGGAGAAGTAGTCGGACGAGGCGACGAAGTCGAAGACCTCGCGCTTCTCCCTGGTGGTGAAGTCGGTCTCCACGATGTACGGCGTCAGCGCCTGGATCAGCAGCGTCGTACCGGCGACATTGCGGTTGTGCGCCTCGTCGCCCATGTGGAGCGCCTGGGAGAGCAGCAGCCGCAGGTCGAGGCCGCCCTCGTTGAGCTCCATCGCAGCGGCGAGCACCGGGCCGAAGACATCGCGCATCCAGTTGAGCCGGTCGATCACCGACTGGTCGTTGGCGCCGAAGCGGAGGATCTTCGAGAGCTGCTCCGACAGGTTCGTGTACGCGGTGTTGCCGTGCGTCCGGTTGGTGACCTTGTGCACCCACATGCTGGCGGTCGTGACACCGGCCATCGAGCCCACGGACTGGTGCTCGTGGCAGGGCGAGAAGGTGATCTCACCGGACCGCGCCAGTTCGTCGGCGGCGTCGAGATCCTTGGCCAGGCCCTCGAAGACCAGCGCGCCGGTGACCGCACCCTTCATCGGGCCGGACATCCGGTCATAGGTGATCGGCGGGCCGGCGTGCAGGACCGTCGTACGGGTCATGCCGGGGACGGTGTCGATCGCCTGCCCGAAGCCATCGAGGAAGGGCTGCGCGGCAAGGATGCGACCTACCGCCTCCTCGTTGGCGGCGTCGATCTTCTCGGCGATGTCGGGGCGCTCGAGGCGGCCGAGTGCCGCGATGATCTCCGGATCGCCGCCGCCGGGGGGAGTCCAGTCCATGCGGACCGGGGTGACGCCCTGGTCGGTGAGGTCCTCGGCGAACATGTCGAGGCCGAGGTTGACCGGCTTGAGGTCGG
>JASLCW010000059.1 GCA_030151765.1 Marmoricola sp. | reverse complement strand
CCTCGGGCTCGACCGCGACGACGTACGCCGTGCTCAACCTGGCCGGTGCCGGCGACAACATCGTCGCCCTCTCCACCCTGTACGGCGGCACCTACGCGCTCTTCGCGCACACGCTGCCGCAGTTCGGCATCGAGGTCCGCTTCGTCGACCCGGAGAAGCCGGAGGAGCTGGCGAAGAATGTCGACGACAGGACCCGCCTCGTCTTCGGCGAGACCCTCGGCAACCCGAAGATCAACGTGGTCGACATCCGCGCCTGGGCCGACGCCGCGCACGCGCAGGGCCTGCCGCTGATCATCGACAACACCGCGCCCTCGCCGCTGCTGTGCCGTCCCTTCGAGCTCGGTGCCGATGTCGTCGTGCACGCCGCCACGAAGTACATCGGCGGCCACGGCACCTCGATCGGCGGCATCATCGTCGACTCGGGCAACTTCGACTGGGCCGCGCACTCGGACCGCTTCCCCGGCCTGACCAAACCGGACGGCGCCTACCACGGTGTCGTGTGGACCGAGGCCGTCGGCAACCTCGCCTACATCATCCGGGCGCGCACGGTGCTGCTGCGCAACACCGGCGCCGCGGTCGCGCCGCTCAACTCGTGGCTCTTCCTGCAGGGCCTCGAGACCCTGCACCTGCGGATGGAGCGCCACAGCGAGAACGCGCTCAAGGTCGCGCAGTTCCTGGAGAACCACGACGCGGTCGCGTGGGTCAGCTACCCGGGCCTCGAGTCGAGCCCCTACAAGGAGGTCGCGGACCGCACGCTCAAGGGCGGCTACGGCGGCCTGGTGAGCTTCGGCGTGAAGGCCGGCCGCGCGGGTGGCCAGAAGTTCGTCGAATCGCTGCAGCTCTTCAGTCACCTGGCCAACATCGGTGACGCGAAGTCGCTGGCCATCCACAACGCCACCACGACGCACAGCCAGCTGACGCCCGACGAGCTCGAGGCGGCCGGCGTACCGGAGGACATGGTGCGACTGTCGGTCGGCATCGAGCACATCGACGACATCCTCGCCGACCTCGACCAGGCGCTCGCCGCCAGCAAGTGAGCACAGCAGCGCATGCACAGCGGGTCGTCATCGCCACCGATGACGACCCGCTGGTGCTGCGCGCCGGCGGCCGCCTCGATCACGTCGAGGTGGTCTACGAGACCTACGGATCGCTCAATGAAGCCGGCGACAACGCCCTCTTCGTCGCGCACGCGCTGACCGGCGACGCCCATGCCGCGGCTCACCACGAGTCCGACGAGCGCGGCTGGTGGCACCGGATGGTCGGTCCCGGCAAGCCGGTCGACACCGACCGCTTCTTCGTCATCTGTCCCAACCTGCTCGGCGGCTGCCGCGGTACGACGGGTCCGCTGTCGGTCGATCCGGCCACGGGCTCGCCGTACGGGATGGACTTCCCGCTGCTGCACATGGCCGATCTCGTCGAGGCACACCGGCGACTGCTGAAGCACCTCGGCATCCCCCGCCTGTACGCCGGTGTCGGCGGCTCGCTGGGTGGCATGCAGCTCCTTCAGTGGATGCTGGAGGAGCCCGATGTCATGGAGCGCGCGGTCCTGGTCGCCGCGTCGGCCCGGCTGAGCACCGAGAACATCGCCTTCTCCAGCGTCGGCCGGCAGGCGATCCTGCTCGATCCGGACTTCCACCACGGCCGCTACTTCGAGCACAACACCGTGCCCGCGCACGGGCTCTCGGTGGCGCGGATGATGGCGCACATCACCTATGTCTCACCCGAGTCGCTGACCGCCAAGTTCGGCCACGATCGCGACACCACCGGCGCGGACATGCGGATGGATCCCGACTTCGCGGTCGAGCACTACCTGCAACACCAGGGCTCGACCTTCCTGGGCCGCTTCGACGCGCTCACCTATCTGTACCTGAGCCGGCTGCTCGACTACTTCGATCCCTTCGCCGACGACACCGCCGCGGACGCGATGCGCGCGTCCGGCACCCGGGTCCAGGTGACCAGCTTCGACAGCGACTGGCGCTTCGACGCCACCCAGGGTCGTTTCCTCGCCGACACCCTTCGCGAGCACGGTGTGGACGTCGACTTCGCGGAGCTGTCGTCGCCGTACGGCCACGACTCCTTCCTGCTCGACTCCCCCGGCTATCTCGACCGGGTGCGCGGCTTCCTAGCGCACTAGAGGGGACAGGCAGCGGGCCGCGAAGTCGCGGACCGCGGCCTCGTCGTCGAGGTCGAGGTGGCCCACGGGGTCGAAGAGGTACGTCGACGCGATGCGCAGCAGGAGCTCGGCAGTGAGGTCGAGTTCGGCATCGGGCATGGTCGCGCCGGAGCGACGCAGGGTGCGGACGATCCGGTCGGTCTGGGCCAGGATCATGTGCTGGCGGCCGGGCATGCCGGTGATCACCTCGGGCTCGGTGTGCGCGAGCCGGCCGAGCACGGGGATCTCCTGCATGATCTTCAGGCCGCGCACGAAGCACTCGACGACGGCGTCGCCGGGCGGCAGGTCGACGGCCACCTGGTCGAGCTCGTCGAAGAACTCGGCCAGCTCGGCGGTGATCACCGCGGCGAGCAGGTCGTCCTTGGTGGGATAGCGGCGATAGAGCGTGCTCCGGCTGATCC
>JASLCW010000037.1 GCA_030151765.1 Marmoricola sp. | reverse complement strand
GACGTCCTGGTCTCGGTGGCCCCCCAGGCCGCCCGCGAGACCAGCGGCGGCTGACCGCCGGCCGGGTCCGCGATGTGATCCGCACCTCACCGAAATGTGTCTTCGTGACCATTTCGTGATTTCATCGATCCGCCCCCGTAGCCCAACAGAGGATCCGGTATGCCCCCGGGCAAGCACGCCGCGCGTCACCGCGCACCCAGAGCCGCACGCTCACTGAGCCTCCCCGTACCAGCGAAGGCCGCCGCCATCGCCGCTCCGCTGGCCACCGTCGCCGTCGTCGGCGTGGGTGTCGCCGCGACCAGTGGCAGTGTCGTCGCCGGCTCGGCCGCCAAGGACGCCCGGTCCGACCTCGGTCAGGTGGCCGGTGCGGCCGGCCCCGTCGCGCCCACCAGCACCGTCTCGGCCAAGAAGGTCTCCGCCTCAGCTGCGACCAGCGCCAACCGCAGCCTGAGCATCTCCCGCAGCCTCGATCGCACCGGCACCGACTGGGCGACCTCCGACCTCAATGTCTACGGCGCGCCTGCCAACGACGCCCGTCAGTTCGGTGAGCTCAAGAGTGGCTCCAAGGTGACCACCACAGGTGCGACCCAGGGCGACTTCACCGAGGTGCTGGTCGACGGCTCGACCCGGTGGGTGCACACGTCGTACCTCAGCGACAAGAAGCCGGTCGACCCGGCGAGCGTCGGTCTGGTCTTCAAGCCCTGCGCCGCCAGCGCCTCCGTCGAGCACGGCCTGACCTCCAGCATGATCAGGGTGTGGGAGGTCGTCTGCAATGCCTTCCCCGAGGTCAAGGAGTACGGCGGCCTCGCCAACCGGCCGGAGCACAACACCGGCAAGGCGATCGACGTGATGGTCTACGGCGACAGTGCCCTCGGCTACAAGATCGCCCAGTTCGTCCAGGCGCACGCCGCGGAGCTGAACCTCTACGACATCATCTATCGCCAGCACATCTGGACGCCGGTGCGCTCGTCCGAGGGCTGGCGCCTGATGCCCAACCGGGGCTCGGCCACCGCGAACCACATGGACCACGTCCACATCGGGGTAAACTGATCTGTGCCCGCAGATTCTGAGCAGCCTGAGTCCGAGTCCCCTTCAGTCCTTTTCGACGATCTCGATCTCGCTCCCAAGGTCCTCAAGGCCCTGAAGGATGTGGGCTACGAGGCCCCCTCGCCGATCCAGGCGGAGACGATCCCGCACCTGCTCGCGGGTGAGCACGTGGTGGGTCTCGCCCAGACGGGCACCGGCAAGACGGCGGCCTTCGCGCTGCCGATCCTGAGTCGCATCGACGTACGCGAGCGCTCGCCGCAGGCGCTCGTGCTGGCCCCGACGCGCGAGCTCACGCTCCAGGTCGCGGAGGCCTTCGAGCGCTACGCCAGCCACCTGCCCGACGTGCACGTGCTGCCCGTCTACGGCGGCCAGGGCTATGGCGTGCAGCTGTCCGCGCTCCGCCGCGGCGTGCACATCGTGGTCGGTACGCCGGGCCGCGTGATGGACCATCTCGACAAGGGCACGCTCGACCTGAGCACGGTGCGCTTCGTCGTACTCGACGAGGCCGACGAGATGCTCAACATGGGCTTCGCCGAGGATGTGGAGCGGATCCTCTCCGACACCCCGGACGACAAGCAGGTCGCGCTCTTCTCGGCGACCATGCCCGCGCAGATCAAGCGGATGACCAAGAAGCACGCGCCCGGCGCGATCGAGGTCAAGGTCGCCTCCCGTACGGCGACGGCGACCAATGTCACCCAGCGCTTCATCAAGGTCGCCCACCACCGCAAGCTCGACGCCCTCACGCGCATCCTCGAGGTGGAGAACTTCGAGGCGATGATCGTCTTCGTCCGCACCAAGCAGGCCACCGAGGAGCTCGCCGAGCGACTCCGGGCCCGTGGCTTCTCGGCGGCGGCGATCAACGGCGACGTCGTACAGAACCAGCGTGAGCGGACCATCAACCAGCTGCGCGAGGGCAAGCTCGACGTGCTGGTCGCCACCGACGTGGCCGCCCGCGGTCTCGACGTGGAGCGGATCAGCCACGTGGTCAACCACGACATCCCGACCGACAACGAGTCCTATGTGCACCGGATCGGCCGCACCGGCCGGGCCGGCCGCAGTGGTCATGCGATCTCCTTCGTGACGCCGCGCGAGAACCACCTGCTCCGGTCGATCGAGAAGGCCACCCGCCAGCCGATGACGGAGATGGCGGTGCCGAGCGTCGGCGATGTGAACGCCACCCGCGTCCAGCGCTTCACTGAGGCGATCACGCAGGCTCTCGGCGACAGCCAGGTGGACACCTTCCGCGAGCTCATCAATGCCTATCAGGACGCCCACGAGGTGTCCGCGATCGACATCGCCGCGGCGATCGCCGTACTCGCGCAGGACGGCCAGCCGCTGCTGCTCGAGGAGGATGCCCCCGAGGAGCCCGTGCGCCACGACTCCGGCAACCGCGGCAAGCGCGGCGACGCCCGCGATCGCAAGCCCGGTCGTGAGGACCGGAAGCCGCGGCGTGCGAACAGCCAGCCGATGGCGCCGTACCGGATCGCGGTCGGGCGCCGGCAGCGGGTCGAGCCGCGCCAGATCGTCGGCGCGCTCGCCAACGAGGGCGGGCTCTCCCGCGAGGACTTCGGGCGCATCGACATCTCGATCGCGCACTCGATCGTCGAGCTGCCCACCAGTCTCTCGGCGGACACCCTCGACAAGCTTCGCGACACCCGGATCTCCGGCGTGCTGATCGACATCCGCCCCGACACAGGTGCGCCGCCGAGGCGCGGTGGCTCGGGCGACCGGAGGCCGCGACGCGACGACGGGGGCGACCGCCCCGACCGGCAGAAGAAGCCGCGGCACAAGCCCCGCAAGAGCGGGCGCTGACATCGCGTAGGCGTCGGTTGGGATACTGGCGTACGTGAGCGAACTCGATCCGGCCATCGCCCAGCGGCTGCGGCGTACCGCGGACGGTCTCGTCCCGGCGATCGTGCAGCAGCACGACACCGGCGAGGTGCTGATGATGGCCTGGATGGACGACGAGGCCCTGCGCCGTACGCTCGAGAGCCGCGAGGGCACCTACTGGAGCCGCTCTCGCGGTGAGTACTGGGTCAAGGGCGCCACCTCCGGACACACCCAGCGGGTGCTCGAGGTCCGGCTGGACTGTGACGGCGACACGCTGCTGGTGAAGGTCGACCAGACCGGCGGCGCCTGCCACACCGGTGACCGCACCTGCTTCGACGCGGACCTGCTGCTCGCGCGTGCGGAGAGCGTGTCGTGAGCGAGCCTGCGGGCGAACCACGCAAGACAGGTTCGGGACGAGGCGGCGCGAGCACGGCGCTGCTGGCGGGCCTGCTCGCCGCCGCCTTGGCCGCCGTTGCGGGAGCGAAGCCCTGGGCGGAACTGACCGCCTCCGGCCGGAAGCTGGTCCCGGGCGCTGGATCGGCCGCGAATTCGACGATCGGGTCGGCGGGTGAGGCGCCGCTGGCGCTGGCCCTCGCCCTGGTCGCGCTCGCCGGCTGGGGAGCGATCCTGGTGACCAGGGGACGCTTCCGGACGGTGATCGCGGCCATCGGTACCGCGGCCGCGGCCGGCCTGGTGGTGGTCGCGGTCGTCGAGTTCGGCGATGCGCCGGATTCGGTACGACGTGCCGTGGGCCGGGCGATCGGCGGAACCGCTGACGGCGGCACGGCCGCCCGCACCGGTTGGTACTGGGTCGGTCTGGTCGCGGCCGTGGTGCTGCTGGTCAGCTACGCCGTCGCCGTGCGCAGGATCCGCCGGCTGCCCTCGATGAGCTCCCGGTACGACGCCCCCGGGGGTGCGCCGCAGGCCAATGAGCCGACCACCAATCTGGAGATCTGGAAGGCGATCGATGCCGGCGAGGACCCCACCGAGGACCAGTCGCACTGATCACATTGCCTGTGACATTGCCCGGGCGAGCCGGGTGGTGGCCGGGATCGGCCTCGCGTGCCTCTAGGATGAGCCCGAAGATCGACGATCGAGGAGAACCCACGCTCATGTCTGACAACCACGGCAACACCCCGGCGGCCTGGACCGCGGTCTGCATCGGCCTCCTCGGCTTTGTCGTCGGCGGCATCGGGCTGATGGCCTACAGCATGCTCGTCTTCTGGATCGGCGTCGCGCTGGCCCCGGTCGCCCTCATCGTCGGCGTGGTCATGTCGCGGATGGGCTACGGCGCCGCCAGCCACTGACTCTCGCGATGCCGGCGGGGACGAGCGAATCTCGACGCTCCCGCCTGCGCGCGCCGCTGGCGACGGCGGCCGGCATCGGCCTGGCCGCACTGGCCCTGCGCCTGCGCGATCCGCATCGGCACGCCTCGTGGGGACTGTGCCCCTTCAAGCTGATCACCGGCTGGGACTGCCCGGCCTGCGGCGGCCTGCGCGCGGTCAACGACCTCACTCACGGCGAGGTGGTCGCCGCCTGGCACAGCAACGCCCTCTTCGTCACGGCCCTGCCGGCGATCGCGCTGCTGTGGCTGCTCTGGGTACGGCGCAGCGCCGCGGGGCCGGGCGCCGTACGCGCTGTGACGCCGCGGCAGCGGAGCCGGGTCATCACCCTCGGTGTCGTGCTCGCCGTCGCCTTCACGATCTGGCGCAACACCCCGTGGGGGAGTGCCTTCCACGTGGCGTGAGATTCTGGTGCCGCGTGAGTCACGCCAGGCGTCTCTCACACCTATCCGTCCTCTGCGAGTGTGAGGTTTCCGATGTCCGTGCTCGACGACATCATCGTCGGCGTCCGTGAAGACCTCGAGCAGCGGCGTGGAGGTGTCCCGGAGAGCGCGCTCTACGAGCACATCGACCTCGTGCCGCGCGCACTCGACCCGCTGCCGGCCTTCCGGGCCGAGCACCTGAGCGTGATCGCGGAGGTGAAGCGCCGCTCCCCGAGCAAGGGCGACCTCGCCGAGATCGCCGACCCGGCCGCGCTCGCCGCCGACTACGCCGCGGGCGGTGCCGACGCGATCTCGGTGCTCACCGAGCAGCGCCGCTTCGGCGGCTCGCTGGCCGACCTGGAGGCGGTGCGTGCCGCGGTCGGCGTACCGCTGCTGCGCAAGGACTTCATGGTCACCGAGTACCAGGTGCTCGAGGCCCGGGCGGCCGGCGCGGACCTGGTCCTCCTGATCGTGGCCGCCCTCGACGACGCCCAGCTGGCCGATTTGTACGCGGCCGCCACCGGCCTCGGCATGACGGTCCTCGTCGAGGTGCACGACGAGGCCGAGATCGAGCGGGCGCTGGCGATCGAGCCGGCCCTTCTCGGCGTGAATGCCCGCAATCTCAAGACCCTCGAGGTCGACCCGACCGCCTTCGCCCGGCTGGCCCCGACGATCCCCGACACGGTGATCAAGGTCGCCGAGTCCGGCATCGGCGGGCTCGCCGACGCGCAGGCGCGGGTCGACGAAGGCGCCCAGGTGGTGCTCGTGGGTGAGTCCCTGGTCAAGAACGGCGATCCGCGGGCAGCGGTCGCGGCGATGCGGGAGGTCCGATGACGGTGGATGTTGGTCCCGATGAGTCGGGCTTCTTCGGCGACTTCGGTGGGCGTTTCATGCCGGAGGCGCTGATCGCCGAGTTGGACCGCCTCGAGTCGGTCTGGCACGAGGCGATGGCCGACGAGAGCTTCACCGGCGAATTCCGCCGGATGCTCACCGAGTACGCCAATGTCCCGAGCCCGCTGTACGACGCCACCCGCCTGTCGGAGCATGCCGGCGCCCGGATCCTGCTCAAGCGCGAGGACCTGAACCACACCGGTGCGCACAAGATCCGCAATGTGCTCGGCCAGGCGCTGCTCGCCAAGCGGATGGGCAAGACCCGGTTGATCGCCGAGACCGGTGCCGGTCAGCACGGTGTCGCGACCGCGACCGCGGCGGCGTACCTCGGTCTGGACTGCACGGTCTACATGGGCGAGGTCGACACGCAGCGTCAGGCGCTCAACGTGGCCCGGATGCAGCTGCTCGGCGCCGAGGTGGTGGCGGTCAGGTCCGGCAGCCGCACCCTCAAGGACGCGATCAACGAGGCGATCCGCGACTGGGTGGCCAGCGTCGACCACACCGGCTACTGCTTCGGTACGGCGGCCGGACCGCATCCCTTCCCGGCGCTGGTCCGCGACTTCTGCCGCGGCATCGGCGACGAGGCCCGGGCGCAGTGCCTGGAGCTGACCGGCGAACTGCCCGACGCGGTCGTCGCCTGTGTCGGCGGCGGCTCCAACGCGATCGGCCTCTTCACCGCCTTCATCGGCGATCCCGGGGTGGAGATCCACGGCTACGAGGCCGGTGGTGAGGGCGTCGACACCCCGCGTCACGCGGCGACGATCTGGGCCGGTGAGGTCGGCGTCCTGCACGGCGCCCGCACCTATGTGCTCCAGGACGAGGACGGCCAGACCATCGAGTCGCACTCGATCTCGGCCGGCCTCGACTATCCGGGCGTCGGCCCGCAGCACGCGGACCTGGCGAAGTCGGGGCGCGGCGCCTACGAGCCGGTCACCGACACCGAGGCGATGGACGCGCTCGCGCTGCTCGCCCGGACCGAGGGCATCATCTGCGCGATCGAGTCGGCCCATGCGGTCGCCGGTGCGCTGAGGCTGGCGAAGAGCCATCCCGGCTGGACGATCCTGGTGAACCTCTCCGGGCGCGGCGACAAGGACATGGGCACCGCCGTGGAGTGGTACGGACTCGGAAAGGCGGATGCCCGATGAGCGAGCTCGCGAGCGAATCCAAAGGCATTGTGACGACCGAGAAGGCGATCCGCGCGGCGGTCGACGAGGGCCGCGCTGCTCTCGTCGGCTATCTGCCCGCCGGTTTCCCCGACGTCGACGGCGCCATCGACGCCATCAAGGCCATGGTCGACGCGGGTTGCGATGTCATCGAGATCGGCCTGCCCTACAGCGACCCGATCATGGACGGCCCGACCATCCAGGCCGCGGTGCAACAGGCGCTCGAGGGCGGCGTACGGACCAAGGACGTGATGCGCACCGTCGAGGCCGTCGCCGCGACCGGTGTCGCCACGGTCGTGATGACCTCGTGGAATCCCGTCGAGCGCTACGGCGTCGAGCGCTTCGCCACCGATCTGGCGAATGCCGGTGGCTCGGGTCTGATCACTCCCGACATCACGCCCGACGCGGCCGGGGAGTGGATCGCGGCGGCCGACGGGCACGACCTCGACAAGATCTTCCTGGTCGCGCCCTCGTCGACCGACGAGCGACTGGCGATGACGACCGCGGCCTGCCGGGGCTTCGTCTACGCCACCGCCGTCATGGGAGTCACGGGCACACGCGAATCGACCAGCGACCTGGCCGGCCCGCTGGTACGCCGTACCCGCGCGGTCACCGACCTGCCGATCGGCGTCGGCCTCGGCATCTCCAACGGCCGTCAGGCCGCCGAGGTCGCCTCGTACGCCGACGCGGTGATCGTCGGGTCGGCCTTCGTCCGGGCGCTCCAGGCGGGCACCGATCGCGCCGGCGGCCTGGCGCGGATCCGGGAGCTCACCGCCGACCTCGCCGCGGGCGTCCGACGCAAGGAGGAAGCGCGATGAGTCCGCTGTTCCTGCCCAGCCCCGGTGAAGGCGTCTGGCATCTCGGGCCGATCCCGATCCGCGCCTACGCGCTGTGCATCATCCTCGGTGTCGTCGCCGCCGTCTGGTTCGGTGAGCGCCGCTGGGAGCAGCGCGGCGGGGTCCGTGGGCAGGTCGCCGACATCGCGCTGTGGGCGGTGCCCTTCGGCCTGATCGGTGCCCGCATCTATCACGTGATCACCGACCACGAGCTCTATTTCGGCAAGGGACGCAATGTCCTCGACGCCTTCGCGATCTGGAATGGCGGGCTCGCCATCTGGGGCGCCATCGCGGGCGGTGCCGTCGGTGCCGCGATCGCCTGCCGGCGCGCAGGGATCCGGATGACGGTCCTGGCCGACGCACTCGCGCCGGCACTGCTGCTGGCGCAGGCCATCGGCCGGTGGGGCAACTACTTCAACCAGGAGCTCTTCGGCAAGCCGACGACGTTGCCCTGGGGTCTCGAGATCTCGCCGGCGCACCGGCCGGCCGGCTACGAGAAGTACGCCACCTTCCAGCCGACCTTCCTCTACGAGGGCATCTGGAACCTCGGCTCCGCCGGCGTCGTGCTCTGGCTCGATCACAAGCTGCGGCTCGGCTTCGGGCGTTGTTTCGCGCTCTACGTGATGTGCTACACCGCCGGCCGCTTCTGGATCGAGTACCTGCGCATCGACGACGCCGCCAACGGCGACCGCTTCCTCGGCCTGCGCTTCAACGACTGGACCTCGATCGTCTGCTTCGTCGTCGCGACCGGCTTCTTCGTCGTACTGGGACGCAGGCACCCGCGGCCCGACAGCCGGGAGAGCGCGGCGTACGTCGAAGGGCGCGAGCCGGTGGCTGCCGAGTCGGAGCCGGCCGGCTCGTGACCGAGGTTCTGGCCGTCCGCGGGGCGAGCTTCATCCGGGAAGGCCGGGACCTGCTGCGCGAGATCGACCTGTCGATCGGTGCGGGGGAGCACTGGGCGCTGCTCGGACCCAACGGCGCAGGCAAGAGCACGCTGCTCAACCTGTGCGCCGCCGTCACCTTCCCGAGCCGGGGTCACGTCGAGGTGCTCGGTCACCGGCTGGGCACCTACGACCTGCGTGAGCTGCGCCGCGAGATCGGCTACGTCAACCCACGGCATCCGCTGCAGTCGAACCTCGAGGTCGAGGAGATCGTGCTGACCGGAATCACCGGGTCGATCGAGCGGGTGCCGCGCTGGGAGCCGACGGCGGCACAGCTGGACCGGGCGCACGAGTTGATGAAGGTCACCGGCGTCGATGCGCCGTCGTCGCCGCACTGGCTGACGATGTCGCAGGGGGAGCGGACGCGCACCCTGATCGCCCGGGCCGTGATCGCCGAGCCCGCGCTGCTCCTCCTCGACGAGCCCACCACCGGGCTCGACCTGCCCGCCCGCGAGCAGTTGCTGGCGATCCTCGACGAGCTGCGCCGGGTCGAGCCCCAGATGGCCAGCGTCACGGTGAGCCATCACTTCGAGGAGCTGCCCAGCAGCACCACCCACGCCTTCCTGATCCGTAACGGCCACGAGGTCGCGGCGGGGCCGGTCGACGAGGTGCTCACCTCCACCCTGGTCAGCGAGTGCTTCGACCATCCGATCGAGGTACGCCGTACCGCCGGTCGATGGAGCGCCTCGGCGGCCGTCGGCTGATCCCGCCAGCGGGGTTCGGGGTCACATCTGTCCCAGGTTTCCCATGTGATCCATCGAACCTAGTGGGTCACACAGGATGCATCGCGTGTGATGCTGGGGCTCCTTGTGTGAAGCGAGGATTGTGGCCGATCGCGTGGTCCGTCTGCCCGGGAGACCGGCCGTGACCAAAGATCTGGTGGATCACATGGGGAACCTGAGGTGGGTGCGCCAATGTGACAACGCCCGATCCGTCTCTGGTGCAACTCCTGGACGATTCTCGGCGTCGTAGGGGGCACAAGCGCCACGATCGCGTGGCCCGGTCCCGGAGGTGCGTCATGGTTGGTCCGATCGTCACCCGCAGTGCGCTGGCCGGCGTACTCGCCGTCATTGTGGTGGCGGGCGGCTGCGGGGCCGCGCACGACCACAAGGCGCAGGACAGGGTCGCGCCCGCGGCCGATTCCTCGCCGTCCACCAAGCCGGTGATCGATCCGGCCGCGGCAGTACCGGCCGGACCCCGGGCCGTGCTCACGCACGAGGGCCTGGGGAGGATCCGCCTCGGGATGAGCTTGGCCGAGCTGCGTGCCACCGGTCTGGCCCGGATCCAGACGGGGGATGACCCGGGTAATCCCTGCCAGGCGCACTTCGTGCTCCGCCGGAAAAAGCAGGTCAGCGGCTATGTCTCCCGGAGTCACGGCGTTGTCGCGATCTTCGTGGGACGCGCCGCGCGCACCAGCGAAGGGCTGTACGAGGGGATGTCGAAGGCGCAGGCGATGCGAATCTATCCTCGCATCCACGAGCGCGGTCCCAACGGGCTCGGGATCGTGCTCAGCCGGCCCGGCGTGCAGCCGATCGTGCGCTACCGCTTCGTCTTCGGCAAGGGCACCGGACCGGTCACGGACCTCTTCCTCGAGCGCAGCGACCAGGACTGTTACGAGTGACCCCGGGCCCATTTGGCGGAATCGACTGGCGCGAATCGGGCATTCGTGGGGTAGATTGAGCCTTCGGCTTGGGCCAACGTCGTCCCAATACCGCCTGGTTTCATCCACTTGTGCGCGTAGTTGACGGCAACGACGCCGCTCCCGCGCGCACGCGAAACGACGGGAGAATGCAGATGTCCGCATTCCCGCCGCCCGCAGTCGGGGCCATCGAGCGATTCGGCAGCCGCCCCGAGCCACAGGGCCTGTACGACGGCAAGAGCGAGCACGACGCCTGCGGTGTCGCCTTCGTGGCGACCCTGACCGGCGAGCCGAGCCACGACATCGTGGCGAAGGCCCTGACCGCACTGCGCAATCTCGAACACCGCGGCGCCGCCGGCGCCGAACCGAACTCCGGCGATGGTGCCGGCATCCTGATGCAGCTCCCGGACCGGTTCCTGCGCGAGGTGGCCGCGGACGCCGGGATCACGCTGCCCGGCAAGTACGCCGTCGGCACCGCCTTCCTGCCTGCCGACGCCGAGGAAGCAGCCAAGACCCGTGAGCAGATCGAGGCGATCGCCGCCGAGGAGCACCTCGAGGTGCTCGGCTGGCGCGAGGTGCCGACCGACCCCTCCTCGCTCGGCCGGACCGCGCTCAGCTGCATGCCGCGCTTCGAGCAGCTCTTCGTCGCCGCCCGCGGCGGCGCCGTACTGGGGATGGGACTGGAGCGCCTGGCCTTCTGCCTGCGCAAGCGTGCCGAACACGAGGCGGGCGTCTACTTCCCGTCGCTGTCCGGCCGCACCCTCGTCTACAAGGGCATGCTCACCACCGACCAGCTCGACCACGTCTTCCCGGACCT